>JAQSXD010000460.1 GCA_029266295.1 Bacillota bacterium
GCTTTACATGAAATTGTAAACAGCGAAATGAATTTTAAAGATATGATTCCTTCCTGCAATGAGAAAGATCAACTTTTGGAGCAGCTCTATCTTGCGGATACTTTTGAAGAACGGATCGGGGCGTTTATGAATTATTACCTTCAGCATTACAACGATCCGCTTGAGGACACCCACAGTCTGAAATATTTCCTTCAGACTGAAATCATAAAGGCAAACGGTGATATGAAGATCTCGGAATTAAGCGCTCTCTCCGGGTATTCAGAGCGATATTTGAACAAGAAAATTCATGAAGACTTTGGCCTGAATCCAAACCATCTGATTCGCTTTATCCGTTTTCAGAAAGCAGTAGGGAACTTAACCAGCACGCTGGACCATTTAAGCGGTGTGGATACGGCCCTCGAATCCGGATACTATGACCAGTCACACTTTATCAAGGATTTCAGGAAGTTTTCCGGCGAGACACCCATGCGCTATATCCATAATTTGCAATGCCATTCCTATGGTAAAAAACTGTACATCATCGACTGAGCAAGTCATCTCTTGTTTTCTTGTATCCTTTGCTTCAGCTCGTTTATTTTTAACTTGATTGTACTGATTATCATTTCAAATTCCTTATCGCGTTGTCCTGTCGGTTCACCAAGTCCCCAGTCCTCTGTGTAATCAGCGGGAAGATAGGGGCAAACGACGTTAAAATATGACTCGCTGTTGTCTTCTTTTTAGATTATACTTATCCTATCATCATTTTCATCTTGTCAAAATCAGATCGTAATAACTCACGAAATGGAGTGAGAAAGAATGGTTGAAACGCAATATATTCCGGATCTTGAAGAAATCCTTTCCCATCGATACGATAACGGCTCAGATTATTGGACGACACCGGACAAGCGCCTGATCAAAGGAGCTCCCTTTTCCACTCTTGAGTCGGTACGCTATCTATTGGAACTTGGCTTGGAACCGGATGCCCCCTTGCTGAAAGACTGCGCAGACCTGATATTCGGTGCATGGCGAGAAAATGGAAGCTTCAAGTTATACCCTCAGGGAGCCGTTTATCCATGCCATACCATTCATGCTGCTAACGTGCTCTGTCACATGGGATACGCATCTGATACAAGGCTCCAAAAAACTTTCCGACATCTTCTTGCGACCCAATACGCCGACGGAGGCTGGCGATGCAACAAGTTCAGCTTTGGCCGCGGACTGGAAACCGAATATTCCAACCCCTTTCCGACACTGCTGGCATTGGACGCATTTCGCTTCAGCAGCTATTTCAATGAAGCGCCGGCCCTTAACAGCGCGGTTGATTTTCTTCTGAATCATTGGACGATCAAAGCACCCATCGGTCCCTGCCATTACGGAATTGGGACTCTGTTCATGCAGTTGGAATATCCGTTCCGAAGCTACAACCTCTTCCATTACGTTTACGTATTGTCCTTTTATGCCCAGTCGAAAACGGACAGCCGGTTTATAGAAGCCTTTGAAGCCTTAGAATCAAAAACAAAAGACGGTCAGATCGTCGTTGAACGAATCGTTCCAAAGCTGGCCGGGCTGACCTTTTGTAAAAAGGGCCTGCCCAGCACCTTGGGAACGCTTCGCTATCAGGAAATACTAAGAAACCTTGGACGGATCTGAACCTGAATAACTATATTTCATTCCTGCGTTTTGTAACCAGCTATTTATTTTACGATGTACTAGTTTGTTCCAGACCCGTTTCCAAAATCGCAATAATATTTTTATACTTCGGATCCTGCTTTAGGCCCTCAAATGCCGGATTCAGTGCAATACTCTCAATCATGCTTTTCTTTATCAACTCGTCACTTCGAACCGCTTCTTTCCCCAGATCAAATTCTTCAAACCAGCCATCCAGTTCATAAAAGAACACATCACCATGCAAGGTGCAAGGAAAGAAGACCGTGGTACAAAGAACCGCATACCGCTGGAGCATGTCGAGGGCCTTTTCATGATCACCCTTCATGCAGAAACCCTGTGCCCCGTTCAGATAGATCAACGCCATGGTGTTTGGATGAAGGCGTTCCAGATCAAATATCTCCGCAAGGGAAAGCAACCGCCGGAGCGTTTCCTCAAACTGTTCATTTTGAAGCTGCAGCATACTGCAGCCGGAAGCTGCGAGAACCAGCAAATGCTGATACATGCTGATCTGCAAGACCCGATTTGCTCCAGACAAATTTCCCAGCATAAGATATGCCTGTGCGATGCCTGCCTCATCATTGGATATTGGCCTGATGGTTTCTCCCAGCAGGTCCAATACCTCCTGCGGCTTGTTCATCATGAGGCAGCAAACTCCCTCAAGAGAGGCGGCATCTCTCGTAAGCCAAGGATCCCCACTCTCGGTTTTGATCCTCTCGCAAAGCTCTGCCGTTTCTTCCAGAATCCTTTTCTTTTCCTCCGCTTCTTCTGCCAGAGTATGATGATTGCAGAGCAAAACCGCCATCTGCATGAGCAGCGGAAAACATGAATAATATTTCCTGATGATTTTGCGGCACTCGTCTAAGACTCCTGAAAAAGGTTTGTTTGCAAAATCTGCTGATAATCTGTGGTACAGCGCTTTGATATCTTCTTTCGTCATTTGCGGCTCATAGCCCATCAGTTCGTCGATGGTAATATTGAAATATGCAGCAAGCTGAGGCAGAAAGGTAATATCGGGATAACTTTGTCCCGTCTCCCACTTTGAAACAGAAGCCTTCGAAACACCCATATAGGCTGCCAGCTGCTCCTGTGTAATACCTTTTGCCCGTCGGTTATCGGTAATAATTCTTGAAATATTGATTT
>JAQSXD010000461.1 GCA_029266295.1 Bacillota bacterium
ATATCAACAAGCGTTGATTTTCCAGCACCATTGCTGCCGATTAAAGCGCAATGCTGGCCCATTTCCAATATAAACGAAACCTCTTTATATAAATCTTTTGCAGGAAAACCATAGGAAAGCTTTTCTACTTGAATCATTTTCGTTATCCTCTTTTCTAAACATTTTGTAAATAAAAAACTCTAAACCCACCAAATTCAATGTGTTTAGAGTTTCAACTTTGGAGGCGACACCCAGATTTGAACTGGGGAATAGAGGTTTTGCAGACCTCTGCCTTACCACTTGGCTATGTCGCCGCATTCTATTTCGTTTCTTTCTTTCAGGTATACCTTGGGATTCAACCGCTTTAAATTCTATGCAGATGCTTCCTTAAGAATTCCTAACAATCAAGGCGAAGTTTGTTCTATTTTTCGGAAACAAATGCGCGTGCCGCGAAACACGCGCATTCATCGATTGGCTAGGGTAGAAGGATTTGAACCTTCGAGTGATGGAGTCAGAGTCCATTGCCTTACCGCTTGGCTATACCCCAATGCTATGTGGCGTAATTCTGTTAATGCTTTAGATGGTTGTATGATTGCTTTAAATGGGGTGGGTGATGGGAATCGAACCCACGAATGCAGGAGCCACAACCCTGTGTCTTAACCGCTTGACTACACCCACCATGCTTGTTAATTTTTCAAAAGGCTGTGCATTGGTGCCTTTTATAAAAATTCCCTGCGCATCTCAGATTATATTACGCAGTATTGATATGGCGATCCGGATCGGGCTCGAACCGACGACCTCCAGCGTGACAGGCTGGCATTCTAACCAACTGAACTACCGGACCGCATTTTTAAAATGGTGGGCGCAATAGGGCTCGAACCTATGACCCCCTGCTTGTAAGGCAGGTGCTCTCCCAGCTGAGCTATGCGCCCTCCTCATTGCTTAAATGTTGTCCATAAAAAATATGGTAGCGGCGAGTGGAGTCGAACCACCGACCTTCCGGGTATGAACCGGACGCTCTAGCCAACTAAGCTACACCGCCACATCCAAGCCGACATCAATACGTCGCAAGAAAGATAGTACCATTTCTGGGCAAGTATGTCAAGCAGTTTTTCTGGCTAAATCCGTCATTTTTTTCTTTCCTTTATTTGGTAACCATTATTGCATTTCTCGCTGCATATATGGGTCATAAACAAAGTAGGAATTCGTGCCGAGGGTCTTGGACTTTTGCATTGCCAGACTGCTGTGCTTGATCAGCTTCTTTTTATCAATTTTCTCGACATTTGTATATTCTATACCAATACTGATACTAATGTCAATATGTATTTCGTCAATAAATCGGATTCCTTCGATTTCTTTTATGATTCGTTCCGCAATTTGTTCCGGATACTTGGAGGAGGTCCAATTGGTAATGAAGATCAGGAACGTATCTCCGATCAGTCTGGATGGATAGCAAATGTGCTGAGGAAGCAATCGCAGGACGTCTGCAACTTCCATCAAGACTCTTTCACCAATCTCATATCCCAGATTATCATTAATATCAGAAAAACCATCTAAATCAAGCATAAGGAGCGCCTGATTGGGATTTTTATACAAAAGCGTATCCAAAACCTCATAAATCGCACTGCGGTTTGGCAAATGGGTCAGACTGTCAATACGGGAAGATAGACGTAATTCTCTTTCGCTTTTCTGCAGGTTATCTGCCAAACAATTGATGCCAGAACATAGTTCCTGAAATTCGCCGCTTCCACTGCAGGAACACCGAACGGTAAGATCGCCGTCAGTCATCTTTTTCGTACTGATGCTGATCTGTTTCAGTGGTCTGGTCAGAACAAGGCTAGTGTAATATCCGCCAGAAATTGCAAGCAGTACCACGACCAAGCCGATGGCAAACATAATTTCTTTGGACTTATTGATATCGCTATAGACCGTATCCTGTTTCACAGAAGCAACCGCTATACAGCTAAGTTTATCAACAGTTTTATACGAGCCGATATATTTCTCTCCCTCTTTTTCGAAGTGCACTTCTCCCTTGTCTGATTTCAACTGCCCGCTCCGGAATTCCTGGATCAGCTGGTCAAGTGTATTTTTATTTCGATAGTCTTGATAGAGCATACCCGCATTGGCCTTGCTATATTGAAAAAAAAGCATTCCATTCTTTTTGATCAAGAATGAATAATCATTATCCTTAATATCAAGGGTATTTAAGTAATCCTCCAAAGGATTCATCTTCAAAGTCTGTTTAAGAATTCCCACTGTTTTGCCATCTTCAGTTTTTACGGGAACGGCAATGTCAAGAATATCTGAGTTTTCATTCATTGTCACTATGCCCAGATAAGATTCCCTTCCTGAGATCATCTCATTGTACAGCTCGGTCTTTCTCAACGTCATTCCCTCTTCAGAAGGAATGGTGGAGATCAGAACGTTTCCCTTTATGTCGATAATCGCTCCGCTGATGACGGGAAAACTGATATCATCCAGCAGCCGCATTCTTAGCTGCGTGCGCTCCTGCAGATTAAGGGACGCAGTGTCCTCAGCGGACTCGTAGAGCAGTCGCATCACGAGCTCCAGTCTCGTCTTTTTTTGAAGATCCGAACGCAACGCATCAGAATAATCTGTCAGCCGATGCTCCATCATCCGGGACGTTCGGCAGAGACTCTCCAGCTTTGAATCGATAATTGCAGTTTGTACATATTGCAGCATAACATAACTAATCAGGAGGGTTGGCATGATTGCCATTATAATAAAGGTAAACCAAATCTTACGCTTCATCCTCAGAATTCCTCCACAATATTTTTTGCGG
>JAQSXD010000462.1 GCA_029266295.1 Bacillota bacterium
GCATTCTAATTACATTAAATAAAAGCCCTTCATAGGAAATGTGTGTAATCTATGACGGTTCTTTTCTCTAATGTTATTATATACATAAAATATGGGACGGGCAAGTGATTTATAACAAGTTTTTCTGATGTTATCTGGTTGCGGATTCCAAAAATATGACAGATCCTTTATTGGCGTCCAGACGCGTCCGTACTCCCATGGGGATTGTAATTTGAGGATAGATATGGCCGGCTCTGAAATTATTGATGGTGGGTTTTTGGAAGGGCTTGATGACCTCCTCGAAAATTTGAGACAATGTCAGATTGTGGTCAGGCTCTACATCAGGATCTCCGCAGTCTGCCCAGGTGCCGAGAATAATGCCCGCACAATCCTTGAATTTTCCAGCGAGAGCAAGGCTCGTTAAGCCACGGTCAATCTTGTAATTCCGTTCTTCGACTTCTTCAATAAATAGAATTTTGTTTTTTGTATTAATCTCATAGGGGGTTCCTAAAGTTGCTGCCAGCAAGGAAAGATTGCCCCCGATGATCTGGCCCTCAGCAACACCGGAATGAATAATTTCAATGGGTTCTTCTTTGATTTCAGGAGCGGCTCCCATAGGCTCAGACGAAAGAAGGCTTTCCGTAAGGCTGCCTAAAGTAAACGAATCCAGTGAGTCCCAGCCACGAGAGGGCATAGGAGAATGAAGCGTAATCAATTTGCATTTTTGATTGAGCGCCACATGAAGCCCTGTAATATCGCTGTAACCTATCAGAAGCTTTGGATTCTTTGCGATGGCTTTATAATCTATTCTATTTAATATCCGGGTCATTCCGTAACCGCCTCTTACACAGAAGATACCGTCAATATCAGGATTTTGAAAGGCATCGTTGATATCTTTCGCACGGACATCATCGGGGCCTGATAAATATCCGTGTGACATGGAGGCGGAGGGGTAAAGAATTGGTTCTAGCCCCAGAAACTTAACGGAATTGACGCACCGGTTCAGTTTTTCCTCCGTTACAGGAGACGAAGGAGCGATCAAAGCAATCCGGTCTCCGGACTTTAAACATTTTGGTTTTAACATAACGGACATTATGCAAGTACCTCCTCATAAATCACATTTCTGCTTAATATTATATTAGGGAAGCGCAGAATTAATGAAGTGTGCGCACAGAATTAATCAGTGTTTCCCTAATACAGGGAAGCAATTAATACTGCGGGGGAGGGATTTCAACTTGGTCAGTCACGTGAAATTGGATGAATTGGTAACAGAGTCGGAAAAATGGGCAGTGAGCGTACGGCAGGACTTGCATCAATGGCCTGAACTTGGAAATGAAGAGTGCCGTACCGCTGAAAGAATCAAACGGGAGCTGAGCATATTAAAGATTGATTATCACGAAGTGCTCTCCACCGGGGTCGTCGGAACCATCCATAAAAGTGCAGATAAAAAAACAGTCGCACTTCGTGCAGACATGGATGCACTGCCGATCCATGAGATGGTTCTCCTTCCGTTTGCCTCAAGAAGGAAAGGAATTATGCATGCTTGCGGACATGATGTTCATATGGCGGTAGTTCTTGGAACTGCAAGGGTTCTGAACGAAATAAAGGATGAACTTAATGGTAATGTTAAGTTTATATTCCAACCCGCAGAAGAAACCACAGGCGGTGCAAGACGCATGATGAGAAGGGGATGTTTGAGCCCCAGAACGGATTTTATTCTCGGACTGCATGTGAAGCCTGATCTCCCTGCGGGAACCATCGGTATCAAGTATGGGAAGGTCCATGCATCTTCAGATACGTTTCATATTACTGTAAAGGGTAAGCATAGCCACGGTGCATATCCGGAAATGGGCATCGATGCCATAGCGGCCGCATCTCAGATTATATGCGGTGCCCAGAGTATTGTGGCAAGAAATGTAAGTCCGCTGAATCCTGCTGTCATTACCTTTGGAAGTGTTCATGGAGGTACCGCCGTCAATTTGATTGCTGATACTGTCATAATGGAGGGAACCATACGTGCCCTTGATCGCTTCAGCCGAGAATTTTTAAAAAGCAGGCTGAAGGAGATGGCTCAGTCTACCGCAAAGGCTTATGGTGCGAGAGCGGAAGTGAAATTCAAGAAGGGATACCCGGTGCTGACAAACGATAATCTCGTTGTCGATGCAGTTCGAAATGCGGTTATTTGCGAGACGGCAATTGAAAAAGTTGTGGAGTTGAAGGAACCCACAATGGGTGTGGAGGATTTTTCCTACTATCTGGAAAAGGTTCCGGGAGCTTTTTTCTTCCTGGGAAGCGGTTTTAAAGGGAGAGAAAATGAGGGGATACACTCGGGGGGGTTTGAAGTAGATGAAAAATGCATTGGCATTGGAATCCAACTGCTGGTGATGTCGGTTTTAAAGCTCCTCGAATAGATAAACGGATAAAGCTTACAGCGATCCACAAGTAGAATAAGCCCACCAGCCGCGGATTCATCAGCTGGTCAGGTTTTTGAAACTCTCAGCGCTTCATTTCGCTATGTTCAGGCTGTCAAACAAACCTAGTCGTAGACCGTGTTTGACAGTAGCTGAACAAGCTGCTCAATTAAGCGGAGAGTGCAAAAAAACCTTCTGACAGCTGCTTTCAGCCACGGTTGGTGGGCTTATTCTTACAATTTTGGATCGTATTTATTTTTTTATCCGTTTATCTTCCTGTGTCGTTCCAGAGCAAAATAAATCATGCCATGAACTGGGAGACACCGCCAGCTCTGGCATGATTAATTGTTTCCATATTTTGTGCATTTAACTTATGCACTGTGG
>JAQSXD010000463.1 GCA_029266295.1 Bacillota bacterium
ATTGATGCTGATGGTCCTTGTTGCAGCATCCCATGCAACCTCTGCATCGAAGCTTTCGGCGATAAATCTTACCGGAACCATGGTTCTGGAATTCCGAATGATTGCAGGGGTATCGATACTTGTAGTCTTACCATTGATAGACGCCTTGCTTTCCCCTATTTTCAGAGCAACTGTAGTTCCGTCCTTCTTACCGCTGACAGTATAGGTTGAAGGATCCCAGCCGACCTCTGCACCAAGCTGCTCAAAGATCTCCTTCAAGGGCACCAGTGTTCTGGAATTTTCAATGATCGGGTCTGTATCAGTGAAGTCCAGCAGTTTTCCATCGATAACAAGCTTGATCAATCTTCCATTTTTCTTTTCATCTACATTTTCCGGTATTTTTGCGAGACCAACCACAGTTTTACCGGCATTATTAACACCGAGCAACAAAGCATAACCATCATTAAAAGGAGTCATCAGCTTTATTTTGGAATCGGTCGAGATGACTTCGGCCCCATATTGATTCAGCATTACGAAGGATTGATCGGCGCTGCCCCCATACGGATATAGTACACGAAACAACCCATCCTGCATGGTTTCACCGGAATGGAAGCCGTAGCTCCACAAGGGCGTTAGCCTCTCACCCTGACGATTGATCAGATAAGAGGAACCATATCCGTTTGAATATGCTTGATTTTCTGAGGTAACGAAGGCAACCTCACCCGTGAAAGGCGCAGCCTCCAGATACTTAGGCGGAATCACAAAGCTGCCGGTCTTATCAATATAACCAAACTTTCCGTCTGCACCTGTTGCCAAGGCTAACCCATTATAAAAGCTCCTGTCTGATGGATCAGATTTTTTCGTTTGATACTGGAAAGGGATCACTTCCTTGCCAGTTGCATCGATATACCCTGCAAATCCATTTTTTATCACATATGCCACTCCGTCATGAAATGATTCCGCTTTTTCATATTCCATTGGAATCACGAGTGTTCCCAGTTTGTTAATATAGCCCCAAAGCTTTGTATCGGTGCTTTTAACCGGGGCAAGGTCTCCAGAAAAGTCCCTCGCATCTTCATAAACCTGAGGAATTATGATCTGCCCCTCCCGATCGATAAAGCCTTTGTTTTCTCCATCGCTTCCGAGCACTGCAAGTCCTTCATGAAAATCAGAATAGAGCCCGCTGAACGTTCCAAGCGGAATCACCTCTTTGCCCGTTCTGTCGATATATCCGATTTGAAATCCGGGAGGTGCGACGAGTTGGCCCGGCTGCCAGTCCGAGTCCGCTTTCCACGGACGTTGTTTTCTCACCGCTGCCACTCCTTCGGAAAAGGCGGAAACCTCACCATAGGAACCCGCTGCAATTACAGTCCCATCTGTGTTTATTAGAAGCGTCCCATCGGAGATCGGCAGGCTAAAAATCCCCTCGGCAAACTGATTCGGCTCAGAGGAATAATATCTGATGTATTCCTCACCCAAATCAAGCCAGGTGATTTCAAGCCCCGGATAAACGAGTCCCTCCCCAGCCTTGACCTGATCTGGCGCAACGAGTGATTGTCCCACCTTGAAGTCTGACCCGTAGGAGGGTTCAGCCGCACATAGCAGGATACCGATGCACAGAGCCGTCATGAGCAATAATGAGTGCATTGATTTGTTCATTTTGTCATACGCCTTCTTTCATTATTCATCTTTGCGATATCCGAAACTATTCAGTATAAAATCGCTGTCTCTCCAGTTTTCCTTTACCTTAACCCAAAGCTCAAGAAAGACCTTGGTACCAAGCAGACCTTCAATTTCAAGTCTTGCGCTCTTCCCTATCCCCTTTAGCTTCTTGCCTTCCTTACCGATGATGATCCCTTTGTGAGATTTTCTTTCACAATAGATCACCGCCCCGATCTTGGTGATAGAAGGTTCTTCCTTGTAGCTTTCAAGTTCTATGGCAACCCCGTGCGGCACTTCATCTTCCAGATAAAGCAACACCTTTTCTCTGATGATTTCGCTGACGATAAAGCGCTCCGGATGATCCGTCACCATATCCTCAGGGAAGTACATAGGACCTTCTCCCAGGCGGCTTTCCAGCTTTACTAGAAGCGTGTCCACATTTTTTCCTGACAAAGCAGATGCACCGATGATCTCATCAAAGACTCCCAGCGCATTGTATTCCTCATAAATTCTTCGATACTTTTCCGGATCCAGTTTATCGATTTTATTGATAATCAAAAACACTGGTGTTTCGATATCCTTCAGTAGATCTACAATATATTTATCTCCCGGGCCTGCCGAAAGCTCATCATCAACCAAAAAGAGGACAACGTCTACCTCCTTGAAGGTATTCAGCGCCATATTTGTCATAAAACTGCCCAATTTGTTTCTGGGCTTATGAATACCGGGGGTGTCGATGAAAATCATCTGACAATCATCGTCGTCGCCGTTTCTCTTGGTGTAAATTCCACGAATACTGTTCCTTGTCGTCTGAGGCTTGTCCGTTGTAATTGCAATCTTCTCACCGAGAATCGCATTCAAAAGTGTAGACTTTCCAACATTGGGCCTGCCAATAATACCTATAAATCCGGATTTCATTCTATCTCCTTAATCTAAGTCCTTAATATGTTTTCTTTATTCTATTCCCTGAATTTCTACATAGGAATTTTACTCTGAATTTCCTATAACCGCTGTCCCGATTGGCCCACTAAAGACGAAAGCCTTCCGGCAGCAGGTCTGTTATTTCCTTCACGTGAAGATGGTCTTCATCTTCTCCTGTAATGATCTTTAAATGATCCCCAAACTCAAACATG
>JAQSXD010000051.1 GCA_029266295.1 Bacillota bacterium
CTACGTCACTCATCCACGCCTGATACTGTGGATCGTGTTCCAGTTCATCATGGGTCTTCATTTCAAAGTCCCCAAACCGATACTCCTGCAATTCCGGGATGATCTGATGCTCTTTGCATCCGTAAATCAGAAAAAAGGTTTGTTCCGTTCTCGCAAGGCCAGTGGTAATAAGAAGCTCTCCTTCCGCCTTGGGATAAATACCGGCAAGGACCTGCCCAACAATTCCGTCAACCCCTTCATTTGCCAGAGGAAGGTCCGTACTCCCATAATATTTTTTTCCTTGATTCCCCTCTGTTGTTCCATGTCTTATCAAATGAATTTTCCCCATTTATCTTCTCCTTCAGCCACTTTCTAAGGAAGCGCACGGAATGAATCAGCGTTTCCCCAAACTACTGCCGCCTTGGTTTATCCGTTCTCTTTATTTGATCTGTTGAGGAATACCGCAGAAGACTCTGGTCACCTCACAAGCTTCCGTCCCAAGATACATCAGCGTTCTACCTGTCATCTCTCTCCAGGCTCTCATCTCTGCGTCGCAGGGGACAATCCCCGATGAAATGTCGGTGCAGATGAGCACAGAATCCTTCCACATCTCGCTGTCCTTTGCAAGCAGCTCTTTGGCTTCCCTGCCGGACCTTACACAAGCCAGAACAAACTCTTCCAGATGGTCGATCACTTTCTTTGAGAAATCAATGCCGTTAGCCGCTGCAATATCGCATTCCTGCGCCCTCACCACTACCTTGCCCAGAGCACAGTCATATACTTCCTGATCCGTATATCCATATCTTGCTTTCGCATAATCCAGCTTTCCCTGGTATGCGCCGCCAAAAATTAAATGCATGAGAACCAGTTACTCCTTCCCTTTACAGAATCACTGCCAAAACAACCAACCCAGAAGCTTCCGCAATGGATAAGGAATAGCCCGCCAAATCTCCTGACACGCCTCCAAGGTTTCTTGCTGCACTTAAGATCGAGACGAGATATCCCGCAAAGGCACCAATCAAAACCATAAACGGTGCAAAGGATGCTCCTGCTGCGAAGACGCCCGCTCCATAGGCATAGGCCGTTAGAAACACTCCTGCGAGGGTAATCACCACCGCTGTAATTTCAACAGTAGATTTTTTCTTTACATCGTCAACTTTATATTGACTATGAGCCAGAGGCTTTCCTGCCATCACAGCAATTGCAGAACCACACCGCGTGATAATCGGCAAGAGAATGAGACTCAGCATCGGATCGCCGTTTACAATCCCCAGTGCCTGTTTCAGGTTGATTCTCTCAACTACGGAAGCCATTGCACCGTAACAGAGCAGCATCAGAACCACTACCGAGATTACAGCAAAAGCACCCGTATGGGGATCTTTCAGGATTCTCAGCTTTTCCTCAAGGGTTCTGCGAGACAGAATCGCATCAGAAGTATCCATGTAGCCATCCAGATGAATCAATCCCGTGATCAGATAGGGATATAAGACCAATACCGCCGCTTCCAACTGCAGAGGAACATCTAGCTGCTCCATAGCATAATAAAGTCCATACCAAATCAGCCCAATCACAAGACCCACCCAGGGCAGCCAGGCCAGCATCAAATGCCGTGCCTTTTCATTCCATGGGCGATACGGACAGGGAATCGAGGAAAACATGCCAAGTGACATGAAAAAACCTTGTATGAATCGCAATTTTTTACTCCTTTTTATATTGAAAAGCATCACTTTCAAGAAGAAGATCATCTGCCGTACATGCTTTGGATTTCCTGGATATCCATGCTTTCCATAAAATTCGCCGGCCCCTTAATGATCTGAATTCTTCCGAATGCCACTTCAATCACCACATCGCAGACCCGCGCAAGGGTCCTGTCAATCCAGGCCAGCCCTTTTCTGTAAAGCTCCGTCAGTTCATCATAACGTTCCGCATCCGAATAAATATAGTCGGAAACAAAAACCATTCGATTGCTTTGCTGAGCAAGCTGCGTCAATTCCTCAGCAATCCTTCTATGTGCCTCATGGTCTATCGTTCCATCCCTCCGAAACATTTCATTTGACAGCAGCGCAGTGACACTGTCCAGCAGAAAGCTGCCTGTAAAATCCGCCTCCATCCTGCCAATTTCAGTACTCTTCTCAATGGTGGAAAAACCCCAGCCCTGCCGCTCCTCACGGTGTCGCAGGATTCTTGCCTGATCTTCGCCATCTACCGGATGCATGGTAGCAATATAGTAGAGCGGGCGATTTTCTGCAGCCTGCCACTTTGCCAAACTCTGGGCAAAGTAAGATTTTCCATTTTTACATCCTCCGCTAATGAATACGTTCACGCTACCTCCCGATGTGATCCAGACAGCATAAAGGCCATCCATTCCAACCGCAATTGTTCTCAGTTTATCATCAAACGGCTGAAATCGCAAGCTGTCCGGCTGCAACTTTGTGTGAAAAAAGGCATTTTAACGCCCCCTCCGACATTTGTACACGTTGCAGCCGGACAGCATGATCCGACATTTGTATTCTTTGCAGCCAGACAGCTTGGTCCGACAGTTGGATTCATTCAGCCTTCGCTCAGATCGCCAGCTCTGTGGGCTGGATCAGCTGCAACAAAAGCTCCAGTTCTTCATTGGTGAGATCCATCTTATTGTTTTCCGCCAAAGCAATCAGGTCTCCCAGCATATAGGTGGATGCCGCATTGCGGATGAACTTTGCTGTCAGCTCATCATACTCACCCATGATGAAAGCGTCCATTTTTCCGCCCTCACGGGCAGATGAAAATCCTTCTGTTTTCAGCCGATTCAAAAGCCGCTTCACAACATAAGCGTTGATATACTGGGCCTTGCATTCCTCTGTGAGAGAACCGAAAACACACGGTCTTCCTTCCTTTCGATCCGCTGCACACTCACCGATGCAGACAGGCAGGAACGGACATGGTTCGCAAAGTTCAAGCTCCATCGGATTGCTGAGTCCGTATGCATAATAGTTTTTATTGTAAACCAAAGAACCGTCTTCCGAAAGCTTACCGCAGCTCTGCCCATCCCCTGTATCCGAAACACATTTAAACAACGTACCGTGCCCATCTACAATAATGCCGTTGATCCGATTGATCTGGCAGAAGCAGTCTATCTTGGAGAAGCTTACAGGTCCAATTCCTTGCTGAAGGGAATACTTAATTGCTTCGCAGGAGAATTCTTCTCTGGTGAAGGTGATATCGTTTTCGATTTCTGCAAAGTCTGCAGGTTTTCCCAATCTGGGAACAACTTTTTCAAGCAGTCCTTTTTCTCTAAGGATAGAAACGATTTCATAAGCATCCTTCAAATCCTCTTTATTCATAATATTAATGCGCAAATCAATCTCATCTATGTACTGGATACTCTTTTCAATATTTTCCAAGATGATATCATAAGTCGGACTTCCGTCTTTATGCCGCTTTCGACTGTCGTGGCTCTCCCTGCATCCATCCAGAGACATCTTATATTGTGTGATGCCGATGGCCTGCAGTGCTTTCACAGTGGTTTCTTCCAGAAGATATCCGTTGGTAGACATCATCCCGACATACTGGATACCGCGTTCATCCGCTAGATCTTTCAGCAATGTTCCCAGCCGTTTCACTGCATCGAGCGCCACCAGCGGTTCGCCGCCATGCCAGGAAATTTCCATTCGATCAATCCCTTGAAGATTCAGGCTGATCCATTGATAAATACTATCCTGCACCTGCTCGGACATTACGGTATTGTCCGCAGTACTGTAGCTGAGTTTCTCATAGCAGCACGCACAATCCAGATTGCACTGGTAAGTAGGAACGATGACCAACGACAATATTTTTGTGTCAAACTTCGATTTAAGATATTCTACTTTTAGTGCAGACAATTCACTAATATTGTCATCAATGATGAACCCCTTTTTCTGAAACGCCTCAACCTTTGTATAATGTATACCCAAACTCCTATCACAGCTTTTCACAAATTCGGCTTCCCGGGAGGTAACGATTCCCGCAGTATCATTCAGCGTATTGTAGATCACCGAATATTCCTTGTTGAATTGATAGGGATACACAAAATTGTATCTCGATGGTTTCATCTTCCTACTCCTCCTTACACATGGGTTGACAAAAGATTACCACTTTTCTCTGACGCTCATGAGTAAAAAAAATCCGTTGGTCACCTGAATCAATAGCCTTAAGAATTTTGAGTAAGTTTCCCACGGATCATTTTCTATTAAACCACGTCGGAGAATGATAAATATTTACCAATATCGCGCCAAAACATATTGAAATTTCAGCACTTTTCTTGCTTGTAAAAGTATTCTATCATTCCCTATGATTTTTTTCCAGATATATTCGCTTCATCCCCGCAAATAATAAATTGGAGGTAATTTTTTATCATATCGAATCAATTTACCAGAAAAATGGAACAGGAGATAAGATGGAAAACAGAGCAAACAGGTCAGAAATTTTTAGGTCTTTCGGGACCAATCTAATGATATTTTTAATTGGCGGTATTGGATACGGTTTTTTAGAAACGGCATTCCGAGGCTTTACCCATTGGACCATGCTCGTTACGGGAGGAATTGCCTTTGTCGTTCTATACCATATTAATTCAACGAACGAAAATGCTCCGCTTTGGAAAAAATGTCTGACCGGAGCCGCCGTGATCACGATGATCGAGCTGGCTGTGGGGTGCGTGGTCAACATCTGGCTTGGCTGGAATGTCTGGGACTATTCCGGTTATTCCTATAATTTCCTTGGACAAATTTGTCTTGCCTTTACAGTGCTTTGGTTTTTCTTATGCATTCCACTGACTTACTTAACCAGATATCTTCATATCCGGCGTTTCCGAATTCACCACAATCGTATATAAAAAAAATGCCGATTGCTTCAAACATGATATGCTCCCTTTATGAGAGACAGTGAAATAAAAAAACACTGTCATCATGAAGGGAGTATATTTATGTTCCGAGAAAAGGTTACTGCTGAGGAACGCGTAGAGGCAGCAAAGGCATGCTTCGAAGGAAGAATCAGCCAAATAGAGGCAGCTCGAAGGCTTGGCGTAAATGAAAGTTCGGTTAGACGCTGGGTTAAGCGGTACGCCTATGGTGGTTCCTTGGCGCTCAGGAAGCAAGAGCGGAATAATATCTACAGTCCGGAAAAGAAACGGCAGGCTGTTGAGGAACATCTAAGTGGCTTATCGGTAAGTGAAGTTGTGGGAAAATACGGATTGCGTTCAACTCGCCAACTCTTTGAATGGACAAAGGTGTATAATAGCGGCAAAGACTTTAATCACAGGATGTCAGGAGGAAGCCGCATGAAACAAAGCCGGGAGACAACTCAAGATGAACGTATTGTCATAGCTAAGGATTGTCTTGAGAATGGCAACAATTATGGCGAAACGGCCATCAAGTACAATGTCAACTACCAACAGGTGTATACCTGGGTAAAGAAATTTTCAGAACTTGGTGAGGCCGGGCTTGAAGATCGCCGGGGAAAACGTATCGCAGCTCAGAATCCACGTAGCGAATTGGAAGAATTAAAGATCAAGATGGCTCAACTCGAGCATGAACTGTATATGACGAAGATGGAACGTGATCTATTAAAAAAAGTGGAAGAGTTGGAGAGGAGGGATGCCTTTCGCAAGTAAGGCAGCGACGGCTGTATGCGTCGATAAAGGGCTGTTCGGAAGAGTACGGCTATCCAGTTGAAGTTTCCTGTGAAATACTTCATGTATCCAGATCTGCATACTACAATTGGTTAAGTGGCAAATTATCCGCCCGGCAAAAGGAAAACGAAAATATAGCCAAGATAGCAGAACAGATTCACTCTGAAAGTTCGGACAAAGGCTACCGACGCATCCGGGACGAGCTGGAGAGATACCATGACATTAACATCAGCGACAAGAGAACTTCGTATCTGTCGGATTAGGGACATTAAGTCTACCATCAAATATTCGAATAACGGCTGTACCCGGCAGGCAGATAATCCTCAGCATATTGCAGAGAATTTGCTCAATCGTGAATTTCATGCGGACAAGCCAAATGAGAAGTGGTTGACCGATGTGGCTGAATTCAAATGGTACGAAGGTATTGAGAAGCACAAAGTTTATCTTAGTGCCATCCTCGACCTCTATGATCGGAGAATTGTATCATTTGTCATCGGTGACAGAAATGACAACCCGCTGGTATTTAACACCTTCGACGCGGCTGTAGCCGCCAATCCTGATGCACATCCTCTATTTCACAGTGACAGAGGATACCAGTACACAAACCGCCCCTTTTTCTACAGGCTTGAAGCTGCAAGCATGACGCAGAGCATGTCCAGGGTAGCGAAGTGCATTGATAACGGCCCGATGGAAGGCTTTTGGGGGATCCTAAAACGAGAACGCTATTACGGCAAACGATTCACCGACCGAGAGTCCCTTGTAAAGATGATTGAAGACTACATATATTACTACAATACCAAACGGCTACAGCGCAATCTTGGAATCTTAACTCCAATGGAAAAACACCAGCAATATCTATTCGCGGCATAAAAAACCCCGCAAATCTCACATGGATGCAAAGCAAACATGTGAAATCTGCGGGTGACACGACACTGCAGTGGCGCAAAATCTTTATTTTATTTCAGTGTCCTCTTGACGGGAAGCAGTTCAACAAGCAGTCGGCACCCATTTTTATATTTTTTATCTATTTTGAAGTTTTACATATGGTTTCTTTAACGCAACACTCTTGTAAGACGGTCTGATTATTTTTCCAGCATTGATGAGTTCTTCAATACGGTGTGCGCTCCATCCGGAAATCCGTGCGATTGCAAAAATCGGGGTGTAAAGCTCCAGCGGCAGGTCAAGCATGCTGTAAACAAAACCGCTGTAAAAGTCGATATTGGCACTTACGCCCTTATAGATCTTCCGTTCTTCGGAAATGATCTGTGCTGCAAGACGCTCTACCAGGGAATAAAGCTGAAACTCTTCCGTTCTGCCCTTTTCCTCAGATAAACTCTTAACAAACTTTTTAAAGATATTTGCTCTCGGATCAGATAAAGAATAAACAGCATGTCCCATTCCGTAGATCAGTCCTGCCTTATCAAAGGCGTTTTTATGAAGAAGGTCTCTTAAATATCCTGAAATTTGCTCTTCGTCAGTCCAGTCGGCTACGTTGCGCTTAAGGTCTTCAAACATTTGAACAACCTTAATATTGGCACCTCCGTGCTTAGGTCCCTTCAAGGATCCAAGAGAAGCTGCAACCGTGGAATAGGTATCCGTACCGGAAGAAGAGACAACGTGGGTCGTAAAGGTGGAATTATTCCCTCCGCCGTGCTCCGCATGGAGTACAAGCGCCACATCCAAAATTCTGGCTTCCAATTCAGTGTATTTCGAATCCGGCCTGAGCATATATAATATGTTTTCTGCTGTAGAAAGCTCCGGTCTTTGAGTATGAATTACCAGACTATCCCCTTCGAAATAATGGCGATACGTCTGATATCCGTAAACTGCAAACAGCGGGAAAACCGCAGTCAGCAGAAGAGATTGCCTCAGCACATTGGGGATGGTCACATCATTTGCTTTTGTATCATAGGCATGAAGCGTAAGAACACTCCGAGCAAGGGTATTCATCATGTCCGGCGTAGGTGCCTTCATGATGATATCTCTTACAAAGCTTGTGGGCAGCGTTCTGTACTGCGCCAGAAGAGCAGCGAAATCACCAAGCTGCTGCTTTGTGGGCAATTTCCCGAAGATCAAAAGGTAGGTTGTTTCCTCAAAGCCGAAACGCTTCTCAGTGACAAAGCCGTCAACCAAAGCTTCAATATCAAAACCGCGGTAAAACAGTTTTCCTTCACAGGGGATTTTTTCCCCATCGGCATCATCAAAAGCCTGGATTTCCGATATCTCAGTAAGTCCTGTCAGAACTCCGTTGCCGTTTAAATCCCGCAGTCCTCTGTTTACCTTATATTTTTTATAAAGTTCCAAATCTATCGAGCTGTTTTCCAGGCATAATTCCGTCAGTTCAAGTATTCTTGGCGTAATTTCTGAATACTTGCTGTCCATTGCATTGAACATACTCCCCGTCATTTGTAATCCCCCTTTCAATCATCCAAATAACCGCTTTCCGCGGCCCCTGATTTTTTTGTTATTCTTTATATTGTATCACATTTCGGTGAAATCAACAACGGGGGAATTCTGGTGGCTCGGGAGCATCCGCATCACAAATACTCTGTCAGTTTTTTTCGGTCAAGAATGGTGATCCCCTTTCGGGATACCTTGAGAATCTCCTCATTGGAGAAATACTTCAGCATCCTGGAAATCACTTCCCTGGCACTTCCCATGTGGCTTGCAATCTGTTCATGGGTGAGCGTTACAATGTCACCGCCTTCCAATCCTGCCTGATCCAGCAGGAACATGGCAAGTCGTTTATCCAGTTTCATAAATAAGATTTGCTCCATGACCCACATTGCCTCGGAAAAACGCATGGAAATTAATTCTGTCATAAAGCTTCCCACAGCGGAATTCTCCTTCGCAATCCGGTCATATACCGCCGCATTAAGGATAAACAGCTCCGTGGCACCTTCTGTGTCCACATAGATGTCAAATGAGATGTTCCTCATGATGCAGGACGCGGAAAGAACGCAGACATCATTCTCTAAAAGTCTGAAGAGCGTGACTTCCTTGCCTTCCTCGGACATTAAATATGCCCTCAGTCTTCCACTTTTCACTGCAATTACTCCGGTGCAATCCTGCTGTCCGCCATGAATATTCTTCCCCCCAGGATACTGATTCATTACCGTATGGGCAAGTACCTCGTTCTGTTCTGATTCGCTCAATTTTTTCCAGAAAGGAAGGATTTCTGAAAACTGCGCTAGTTCCGGCTGCCGCATGCTAATCCACCTCATTTTCGTCACAGGAGTCAGCCTGGTGGCATCCCCCCGCTCATTTCTATAAAGTTGTTCCCAACATAAGCGTTTTCATTGGGAATCGTATCCTATTTTTCGGAGAGCGTGCTTGCTTACTGAGAATCAATTCGCTTCTCCCTTTATAATTCTACAGCGATACGAAAGATTTATCCAGTGATGTTTCCATTCCTTTTCAATTTATTAGTAAAATGCGGATTTATTCTAGCATTCTTATCACGTTTTCAAATTAAGACCTACATTTATTCAGAGACAACATCGGCATAGTTAAAAATTAGACAAGGATGTTTGTGACATTATCACTGAGGCTTCTGTGAATTTCATGCTAAGATGGGTATATTGTTATTGAAATAACAATGCTGCGACAGTAGAACGAAATCTGTTGTAGTCTAAGAGAGAATAGGATGAAAATTAAGTTTTATATAATTTGATTGGGAGGATTCATATGAGTAAAAAGGTGCTGATTATCGGAGGCGTAGCCGGAGGTGCTACCGCTGCTGCCAGACTCAGAAGATTGGATGAGTCGCTGCAAATCATCATTTTCGAGCGGGGAGAATATATCTCTTACGCCAATTGCGGTCTGCCGTATCATGTGGGCGACGTGATCAAAGACCGGGAAGCGCTGCTTCTTCAGACACCGGAAGGAATGAAGGCCAAATACAACATCGATGTTCGCGTTTCCAACGAGGTCATATTCATCGATCGGGAAAACAAAAAAATACAGGTTAAAAAGGTTCGGACAGGTGAGACGTACGAAGAAAGCTTTGACATTCTTCTCATCGCCACCGGTTCTTCTCCTCTGAAACCGCCCATTCCGGGGATAGACGGTCCTGGCATCTTCTCACTGTGGACGGTTCCGGATACGGATCGAATCAAGAATTATATCACTCAGACGAAACCGAAGCGTGCAGCAGTCATCGGTGGCGGATTTATCGGTCTGGAGATGGCTGAAAACCTTCATGCCGCAGGCTGTGACGTGACGGTTGTTGAGATGATGGATCAGGTTATGGCTCCTCTGGACTTTGAAATGGCTCAGTTGATTCATGAAAATATGAAGTTGAATAAGGTCAGACTGGAGCTGGAAAACGGAGTCAAGCAATTCGATCATGCAGACGGTGTAACCGCCATAACCCTTCAGAACGGAGCTGTCGTCGAAGCCGACATTGTGATCCTATCCATTGGGATCAAACCCAATAGCGGCCTTGCAAAAGATGCTGGTCTTGCACTGAACGCAAAAGGAGGAGTCATTGTCGACGAATATCTGCGTACTTCGGATCCGAGCATCTATGCTGTGGGAGATGTGATTGAAGTCGAGGAATTCATTTTCAAGGAAAAAACCATGATTCCTCTTGCCGGCCCAGCCAATAAGCAAGGAAGGATTTGCGCCGACAATATCGCAATCGATGCGGGAGTCCGGGCAGGCGAACTTCAAAAATACAAGGGAACGCAGGGTACGTCCATTGCGAAAGTTTTTGATCTTTCCGCAGGTGCTACCGGGGTCAACGAAAAGGCTCTCAAACGCAGAGGCATGGTGGAAAACCAGGATTATTTCACGGTTCTCATCAACCAAAAATCCCATGCCGGTTATTATCCCGGAGCGACGCCTCTGACCTTGAAAATGCTCTTTGGGAAGGACGGGAAAATCTTTGGAGCGCAAGTCATCGGTCAGGAGGGTGTCGATAAACGGGTTGATGTGATTGCCACCGCCATCAGGCTGGGTGCAACGGTCCATGATCTGAAAGAGCTCGAGCTTGCCTATGCACCTCCCTATTCTTCTGCAAAAGATCCGGTGAATATGCTGGGCTTTGTTGCAGAGAACCTGCTGAACGGAACCGCCGCATTTACCGGCTGGAATGAAATTGATCAGCTCGAGGAGTCGAGTAAGGAAGACTACGTCATACTGGACGTAACGGAAGAAATGGAACGAATAGCATTCCAGATTCCGGGCTCCTGCCATATCCCTCTAGGTCAGCTGAGAAAACGGATGCACGAACTGGATCAGAGCAAGCTGATTATCCCCTACTGTGCCATCGGAGTAAGATCATACAACGCTGCCAGAACGCTCATGCAAAATGGCTTTGAAAAGGTTAAGGTATTTCCCGGCGGCACCAACTTCTATAAATCAGTATACCATGACCGATATCAGCCAGTGTCAGCACAGGCTCAAGGCGACGCAGATGCACCGGATCATACGGCCATCGATCCTGATAAAATCGTGGCAAAACAGACCATCGACTGCAGCGGACTCCAGTGCCCAGGGCCCATCATGAGAGTCTTTCATACGATCAAAGAGATGAATGACGGAGAAATTTTGCAGGTATCCGCTACCGATATGGGATTTGCAAGAGATATTGAAGCCTGGTGCCGGAGGATGGGCAACACACTTCTGAAAGCAGAACGATCCGGAAAAGAAAGTATTGTCTTTATCCAAAAGGGGCTGGGCGCTGCCCATGTTTCAGAAGGAGAAACCGGCGCACCGATTGTTCCGGGCAAAGCTACAGGTACAGGAGGCGGTAACCCACTTTCCGGCGGACATCACGCTGCCGGTGCAGCCGCTCTTCCTCAGGGAAAAACCCTGATCGTATTCAGCGGAGACCTCGACAAGGTATTGGCCTCATTTATTATCGCAAACGGTGCTGCTGCTATGGGTCGTCCTGTAACGATGTTTTTCACCTTCTGGGGCCTTAACGCCTTGAGAAAGCAGGAGAATCAGGGCATCAAAAAACCCTTTATCGATAAGATGTTCGGTGCCATGATGCCTCGGGGTACGAAAAAACTCAAGCTTTCGAAGATGAACATGGGCGGTATGGGAACCGCTATGATGAAGAAAGTTATGAACGATAAGAACATTGATTCTCTAGAGAGTCTGATGAAGCAAGCCATGTTCAACGGTGTCAAACTGGTGGCCTGCACCATGTCCATGGATGTCATGGGGATCACCAAAGAAGAGCTCATCGATGGAATCGAGTATGCAGGCGTAGCCGCCTACCTGGGAGATGCGGAGGAATCCAACGTCAATCTCTTCGTGTAAGAAACTTGCGACACGTGAAAGAACGATAAGTTGCAAAAATAAAAAGCATACCTTGCTCGCACAAAGCGGACATTGTATGCTTTTTTAATAAATGGCTTTCAGTAAACGTTCTTTATCGTTCAGTTTTTCAGAAGATTGCTAAGTAGCTGCGCAAGCTGCGCCCGCGTAACATCCTCCTTCACTGCAAGCTTTCCGTTGCTGCCACTGATTACGCCTTGTTCCACAAACAGGTTCACCGCATCCTTGGCCCAGACAGTAAGCTCTGTGCTGTCTGAAAAGTCTGCCAGTGTTTTGCCCGAGTCTCCCGCTGGCGGTTTGTCGATGTTCTTCAAGACTTGATAGGTCAGGGTAAACAGTTCCTGTCTGGAAATCTTCCGTTCCGGTGCGAACAGATTGTTTCCCACGCCCTCAGAGAGCCCCAGCCGTTTTGCAGCGGCAAGATAGCCGGTGTAGTACGTACTCCCCGCGTCTGAAAAATTAGAGGTGCTGCTGTTATCTGGCGAGATGCCGTAGGTTTTCATCAGCATCACCATGAGCTGGCCTCTTGTCAGCTTTTCAGCAGGACCGTATTTGCCTTCTTCCATTCCATTGGTGATCTCCCGCGATGCAATGAAGGAAACCGCATCGTGATACCATGCGTCGGAAGAGACATCTTTGAAGGTCACCGGATGATATCCTACTGCATACAGGCTGAAATGGCCGGTCTGGAATGTGATCTTTCCTTCTGCGGAATCATATCTGCACTGAGGCATCGCCTCCGGTATTCCATCCGCATTGATGAAGTAGACCACAATGGAATTCAAGTCTTCTCCCTCTTGCGGCGTGTATGGAATGGACACCGTTACGGTTCCATTGAAGTGAGAAATTGCTCTGTCTCCTTCTGTAACGCCGAGCTGGTAGACCGGTCTGCTTCC
>JAQSXD010000464.1 GCA_029266295.1 Bacillota bacterium
GACGAGACCGGCCACAGCTTCGGACATCACTCCAGAGAGCATCATCTTGCTGTTGCCAAAATGAATGAAATCCTTGCTGCCACTATGCCCCACTGGTTGAACGCAGGTTATAACGTTGTCATAACCGCGGACCACGGAATGAATGAGCTGGGCCTTCACGGCGGCAATACGCATTTACAGCGAACGGTTCCACTCTATCTATTTTCCTCCAAGCTGAAAGCCGGTGATTTTTCAAGCGTCACCCTTTCTCAGCTTACCATCGCTCCGCTTCTCTGTGCTCTGCTTGAAATTGAGCCTGCAGAGGGAATGATGGATTTAACTGATCTGGGGGTTGATCTCTTTGCTTAATATCAAAAGAAAAAAATATCTTGTGGCGCTTCTGCCATTTATTCTTATCATCATCTTTTTCGAGCTGCTGCCACTTGTTATGATTGTTCTAAGAAGCTTCAATCCTGCCGGCGCATCAGGCTTCACCTTTGAGCACTACATTGCGGTATTTACAAAAAAACTCTATCAGCAGGCTGTCATCAACAGTTTCATCGTATCAGCCGTATCCGCCGCAGTGGGTTTGATCATCGCTTTCTTCGGAGCAAAGGCAGCATCCGGTGCAGGGGGCAAGGCAAAGACGTTCTTTCTGAGCGTGTTGAATATGACTTCCAATTTTGCTGGTTTACCCCTGGCGTTTGCTTTCATCATTATGTTTGGAAATGTTGGCGTCTTTGTCATGCTTGGAAAGCAGATCGGTTTCTCTCCCCTTGCAAATATGAATTTATATAACGTCTGGGGCCTGACCCTGACCTATATTTACTTTCAAATCCCACTGGCGACACTGCTCATGATCCCAACCTTTGAAGGGATTCGCAAAGAGTGGCAGGAGGCAGTAAGCCTTCTTGGCGGAACACGATTTCAATTTTGGAGGAATGTGGGCATTCCCGTGCTTCTTCCCGGCATCTTCGGAACCTTCAGTGTACTTTTCGCCAATGCGCTGGCAGCTTATGCCACGGCCTACGCTCTTTTGCAAAATAATTTTTCACTTCTTCCCATCCGTATTTCCGAGCAATTTGTCGGAGATATCGTTCAGCAGCCCGAATTCGGCTCTGCACTGGCAGTCATCATAATGCTCCTGATGATCGCTGCGGTGACCATCAATAACAGCCTGCTGACAATTGCACAAGGAGGTAGAAGCAAATGAAAAAGAGCATATCCAACAGATTTACAATTGGGTTCATCTCGATTTATCTGATCCTTCCCATCGTCTTCACCTTCCTGTACTCCATCTTCGCAGAATGGAACGCGGTACTTCCCAAGGGTCTCACTTTCAAGTACTACATTCAGGTGCTTTCTTCGCCGATTTTTCTGATGGCACTTGTCCGTACCATCATCATGGCAGTCCTCCCGATTTTCCTCTGTACCATCGTAATTTTACTCGCCATGTATGTTGTTATCGTTTATTTACCAAAGCTCGATTCCATCATTCAGATTCTTTGTACCATCCCTTACGCTCTGCAGGGAGTCATCATTGCCATCAGTGTCCTCTCCCTTTACGCAGATGCACCTGACCCGTTTTCCAACAGACTTCTCATGCTCACCGGTACCTACTGCATCCTGATCCTTCCCTACATGTATCAGGGAATCCGAAACAGTCTTCACGCTGTCAATGCCAAGGGACTGATGGAAGCGGCTCAGATTCTGGGAGCCGGAAGGCTGTACAGCTTCTTTGCCGTAATTGTACCAAATATCCTTTCCGGGGTGACGATCTCCGCTCTGCTATCCGCAGCCATCATCTTCGGTGATTTTGTCGTTGTCAATATCATTGGAGGAAACTATTATGTGACCGCTCAGATCTTCTTATATAAGTCCATGTTCCAGTCGGGCCAGCTGACCTCCGCTGTCAGCATAGTGCTGTTTACGGTAACGCTGCTCCTGGCTGCCGGTGTATGGATCATGCAGAGCAAAACCGGGAAACAAAAGCCAGCTAGGGATACACAGGTTCAATGAACGATGCAAAGATAACTCAAGAAATCAGAAGGAGGCAAGAAAATGAGTTATATCATTTTTGATCATATCAGTAAAAATTATGGTACGAATCAAGTCCTGAAAGGAATTGACCTAAAAATTGAGCGGGGGGATTTTGTGACCCTCCTTGGGCCATCCGGCTGCGGGAAGAGCACGCTGCTCCGCTGTCTGTCCGGACTGGAGTCCGTCACCGAAGGGCGAATCTTTCTTGATGGTACGGATATCACGGAGATGGAACCCAGGGACAGGAACGTAGGGATGATCTTCCAGCAATACAGCCTGTTCCCCAATATGAATGTGTTTCAGAACATTGCCTTCGGCTTGAAGTTGAAAAAGCTGCCGAAGCAGGATATCGAAGGAAAGGTACGTAAAGCCATTGAAATGGTGGAATTAAAGGGAAAAGAAGATCACTACCCGTCTCAGCTTTCGGGAGGCCAGCAGCAGCGTGTAGCCCTGGCAAGATCCATTGCAGCGGAGCCAAAGGTCCTTCTCCTGGACGAACCCTTGAGCGCCATCGATGCGAAACTCAGACGCTCCTTGCAGTCCAGAATCCGTGAAATTCACGACGAACTTGGAATAACCTCAATCTTCGTGACCCACGATCAGGATGAAGCAATGATTCTGTCCGATGTGATTCATCTGTTTAACCAAGGTTCTATTGAGCAGTCAGACAGACCCGTTGATCTCTATACCTCGCCGAAGTCGGCATATGCAGCAGGATTTATCGGTCAGTACAATATTTTATCA
>JAQSXD010000465.1 GCA_029266295.1 Bacillota bacterium
GGTGGAACCAATGGTGGCAGAATTCAGGCCAACGCGACAGGTGTAAAAGTAGCGACCATCGCGGTTCCGTGCAGATATATCCACACGCCTGTTTCGGTTATGGATAAATCTGATTTTGTGAACATGCTGGAGCTTGCAAAGAGGGTTCTGCAGCATCTTCCCGGATTTCCGTCCTAGGAAGGCTGATAGGTGCAACCGAAGGACCCGCTGAAATCTATTTTTATCGTGAACAGGGATTATTTCAGCATGAAATAATCCAACATGACTCGACCCGTAAATAAAGGAGGAAAAGTAAATGTTTGAGCTGATTAAAACATTAACACAGACCTTTGGACCCTCAGGCTATGAAAAGAGAGTGGCTGAGACCATAAGCAAGCTTTTAAAGGATAAGGTTGATGAGATAAGGACCGACGCGCTGGGGAATCTCATTTGCGTAAAAAAAGGCACCGGCAAGAAGATTATGCTGGCTGCGCATATGGACGAAATCGGGATCATTGTTTCATATATCGATGAAAAGGGATTCCTGCGCTTCGGTAACATCGGAGGACTGCCGCCCCTGATTATCATGGGTCAGCGTGTCAAGTTTGAAAACGGAACTGTTGGAGTAATCTGGTACGAAGAAAACATCGACAATATGAAGAATGCCAAGATTGAAAAGATGTATATCGATATCGGAGCAACATCCAGAGAGGATGCCGAAAAGCTTGTTCAGGTAGGTGATCTGGCTGTTTTTGTCGGAGAAACCGTAGAGCAGAACGGCAAGATAATTTCAAAGTCTTTGGACGATAGAGTGGGCTGTGCAATCCTGGTCAAGTTGGCTCAAAGTAAAACAAAGACAGATAATGAGATCTATTACGTATTCTCAACACAGGAAGAGGTAGGCTTAAGAGGTGCCAGAACTGCCGCTTTCGGTATTGTTCCCGACATGGCTCTCGCTATCGACGTATGTGATACAGGCGATACACCAAGCTGTAAGCCCATGGCTGTTCATATGGGTGATGGTCCTACAGTCAAGATCAAGGACAGGAGCGTTATAGCGCATCCAGAGGTAAAGGACCGCCTTATTAATGCGGCCCGGAAGAAAAAGATCCCTTATCAGCTGGAAGTAATGATGGACGGAGGTACCGATGCCGGGAGCATACATATCACGGCGGGCGGTATTCCATCAGGTGGTGTGTCAATCCCTACAAGGTTTATTCATGATTCCTCGGAAATGGCTGACATGAAGGATATCGAGAACGCAGTCAAGCTTCTCGCAGAATTAATAAAGTAACAGCATGAAGCGCCTATAAGCAAGGCGTGACAGGGGGACGGTTCTGTTGTCACATGTGACAGCAGAACCGTCCCCCTGTCACGTCAGAAGACTTGGAGGATGGCGCATTTGATGTACTGGGTTTCGCCAGAAGCGAGGAGGATGGGATGGTCCTTTGCCTGTGAGCGGAACTCGAGAAGACGGAGAGTTTTCCTGGCATCGTGTGCGGCCTCATAGACGATGTTTATGAAAAGGCCGTTATCGACGTGCTGTGAACAGGAGCAAGTGACTAAAAAGCCGCCTTCACGGATAATCTTCATGGCCCGCAGATTGATTTCCTTATAGCCTCTTACAGCACCCTCAACTGCGCTTTTTGTTTTGGTGAAGGCAGGGGGGTCCAATATAACTGTATCAAATTTTTCCTTCTGATCTGAATACGACCTCAGAAGGTCAAAGACGTTGGCTTCCTCAAAGCGGACAACTCCTTCAAGCTGATTCAGCGAAGCATTATGCTGAGCGCATTCTACAGCATGAGCTGATATATCAACTCCAATAACCTCTTTGGCTCCGTAATGACCGGCGTGAAGGGCGAATGACCCTGTATGTGAGAAGCAGTCCAATACCCTGCCATCCTTGACAAGAGGCTCCAATGCCGCACGATTTTCTTTTTGATCCAGGAAAAAGCCTGTTTTCTGGCCGTTTTCAACATCGACAAGGAATTTAACACCGTTTTCTGACATTAGAACCTTTGTATCAAAGGGATCGGATAAAAAGCCCTTTTGCTGAGACAATCCTTCAAGCTCCCTTATGGGAACATCATTACGTTCATATATTCCTCTTGGTTTGATAACATCATTGAGAATCTCAATGATCTCATTTTTATATCGGTCAATGCCCAGAGCAAGGGTTTGTACTACCAAAATATCTGCGAATTTGTCAACAATCAAGGCCGGCAAAAAGTCTGATTCGGCAAATATGACGCGGCAGCTGTTTGGATCAGCAATTCTTTGACGATATTCCCAGGCAGCGATGATTCTTTTCCTTAAGAATTCCTGGTTTATTTCTTCATCCTGGCGCGTGAGCATCCGGATTGTAATCTGTGAAGCCGGGTTATAATAGCCCTTTCCGAGAAATCTGTTTTTATTTGAATAAACCTCTACGACATCTCCGGGGCTGACTTGTCCTGAAACTGTTTCGATATCACTTCTGAAAATCCATGGATGACCATAATCAACACGTAATTCCTTATTTTTTACTAGAATTGCTTTTGCCATTTGTCTTACTCCAAATCAAGTTTAAATTTTGAACTCAAGCATATTCTATCCTAATTTATACAAATATAAAAAGCAAATAAAATGTCGTTAAAAGCAAATAATAAAATAGGAGGTGAAGATAATTATGAGTTTATTTGACAGTATGATGCTTAATAATAATGGAAAAAACCAGAAACAAAACAGTGCCAAAAAGAATGTAAAAAGCTCCGGTGTTTCTGATAGAGAAACCTTTG
>JAQSXD010000052.1 GCA_029266295.1 Bacillota bacterium
ACATCTGTTTCTATTCGATTTCCTGACATTACGTTTGACGAATACTTTGCTGAAACAGATCCCTGTGCAAAACGTGGTCAGGCTGAGATGCCTTGTTTAACCTCTGAGGTAAAAACCCGGCACGCTCTTTCTGGTTTAGTATATTCATTGTCCTCTCTTTTTGATTCAACCTTTTCAACAGACCTAATTATTTAGAATTTCAAGGCTTTCTTTGGTTATCCACACGTTCAAAAAAATTGTATACAATTCTATCCACTTTGGCATGTGCATAACTTACGCTTCTGTAATCCTTGCAATTCCAGAGTCTGAAGGTTTCTGTCCATCGGAAATTACGAATTTATCCACAGGTTGGGGAAATCTGATCCCCTTCTCTTTGGAGAAAACAAAAGGCACTCTTTTCAGAATGCCTTTTGTTTTATTGGAGCGGGTGAGGGGAATTTCCCAGATGCTCCGCATCTGCCGTCCTTCATCCGCTCATTCAGCGGACTCGGACCGCTCCCTGTTCGAACGGCCACTGGCCTTTCTCTCGACGCTCGCGCCCTTTCGGCTCCGATTCCCCTCTCTGGAGAAAACAAAAGGCACTCTTTTCAGAATGCCTTTTGTTTTATTGGAGCGGGTGAGGTTTTAGTGACTGCAGACACTATATTACCCTAATTCCGTAAAAAAATCAAGTACTAGAACTTAATTTTCTAACAGGATTATACGCAGAAAGGTACGATTCACCGTTGCGAGTGAATGCGTCGGTTACGGCTTCATCGGCGGGGCAACGGCTTCGCCTCCTCAGGAAGTAAAGCTTCCTACACTGTCCGACCTGCCTAAGCGGATCTCCATTGGAAATACGCCGGTAGAAGACGGGGGTTTTCCGTCCGAATACCGGCGTTCTTTTTTTACTTCACTTGCCTTACTGAGCTACGCCCGAAAAAGGCGTTTGAATGGGAGATCTCTTTTCCTTAGCCAATCATTGTCTCCAGACCGTATTTTGTGAAAATCTCACGGTACTCGTTGACTTTCCCGGGAGGAAGGGTATCAAGATGACCGATCTGATATTCCCGTCCGATTCGTTCATATTTCGCAATGCCGAGTTTATGATACGGCAGCAGCTGAATCTTGGTAATACTACTTCCCAGCTCAAGGCAAAAATGTGCGGTCTCATGAATATTTTCCAGCTGATCATTGAGCCCGGGAATCATGGGGTACCGGATTTGCATCTTTTTTCCCATACCGGCAAGCTTTCTGGCATTGTCAAGGATCAGACCGTTGGGTTTCCCGATCAGCACCTCTGAAATTTCCGAAAACATGCTCTTGAAATCATAAAGGTATAAATCCACATAGGGAAGCACCTTTTCGTAATTTGCCCAGGGCACATAGCCGGAGGTGTCCAGTGCTGTATGCAAGTTCAGTTTCTTGCATTCTTTCAGTATCTCTGCGGCAAAATCAGCCTGAACCAGAGGTTCTCCGCCTGAAATGGTAACGCCTCCACCCGAGCTCTCATAGTATTTGGTATCCTTGCGGATGATCTCCATAAGCGCGTCTACAGACATGCTTTTGCAGGTGTAATACAGTGCTGAGCTGTAACAGTTCTTTGCGCAAAGTCCGCACTTTTTGCACTTGCTTCGATCCAGTTGAGGAAGCGTTATTTCCTCCTTCGTAATTTTGGAGTAGATCGTTCTTCCCTCTGAAATAGCCCCTGCCTTACAAACACCTAAGCAGGCTCCGCATTTCTTCGTTCCTACACAAAGAAGCGGGAACCATGCCAATTCTCCGTTGATGGCCTGAGAATCAGGACTGTGACACCATAGACATTTCAGATGGCAGCCCTGTAGAAATATTTCCGTTCTGATCCCGGGGCCGTCGTTTAACGTATACCTCTGAATATCAAAAACGTTGCCGGTTTTATTATGATTCATCCTTGGTCTCCTCCAGATTAACTGCAATTCTATTGCCTGCAATGTATTCCTTTGCCAGATCAGTAATTGTGGCATTGACTGGTATGGTAATCGCCTGCCTGCCCAGCACATCAGCGTGGGTAATAATTGTCTTTGCTCCGCGAATTTGGCAGGGATCCACTGCGGTAAGGACTGCTGAATTGGCAGAACAATTCGACCGAGAGGCAGGATGCGAACCATCAGGAATCCATGCATCCTGCCTTTCCTTTCCATCCTTCCCATCAGTCAGTTCCAGAAGATCAGAGGGCTGGTTCCAATGCGGGAAATCCGGTGCGATCTCCGAAAAAGCCTTCTTCAGCGCTTGACGCAGCCCGCTGATTCCAACGGAATTCATGCCAAGGGCCTCAGCCTCATCGCGATGACGATATAACAAGTTTTTATATGCCTGATTTCCGTTCAATTCGGATAGAACCGAAAACTCACTGTCAGGATTCCAGGATGCATCCACTGCGATTACCGGCTTTCTCCACAAAAGCCCTAATTGAACAGCGGTTGTAATCTCGTTGTCAGCAATACCCATGGCGATTTTCGCCAGTGTATTGCGCGTAAGTGTCGGCAAAATCAGACAATTTGAACTCCTTATGATTTCTTTCATTCGATGGGGATCGTCAATGGAGCTTCCGATGCTTTTCCATTTCTCCAAAACCTCAATTTGTGATGCATTGTCTGACAGGATGCTGTAATATCTGACATCTCTGTATTCCGTGAGGACTTCGAATATTTCCTGCACATATCGCGAACCGCCTGTGATCAAAACCAGGGCCTGCTTTTCCCGTTTATCAACCACTCTTTCAATCCAATTCAGCAGGTCTGAATTACTCAACGGAACGCACCCCCTCCGAAAAGTCGGCTCTGAGCAACCTCACCTGATCCTGCTGCTTCAGCCCTGCGGCATTTCCCTCATCTGTATCCGCATGAAATTCCAGAGAATAGGCAGGATGAACACGTACGACGGTGCCCCTCAGGTCCAATCCCTTTTCTCCCGGCGTCCTTACCGTTACCAGCTGCCCGTTTTCAACGCCAAACCGCAGTGCGTCCTCCGGTGTCATATGAATGTGCCGTTTTGCTATGATCACACTTTCTTTTATTACGAGGCTTCCCTTGGGGCCCGCTACGCAAATATCCGCAGCCCCCTCAAGATTTCCCGATTCTCTGACGGGAGCGCTGATCCCCAGACTGAACCCGTCAGTCTGAGATATTTCAACCTGGCTCTTTGACCGGACAGGGCCTAACACTCTGACCTTTTCAAAGCTTCCCTTGGGGCCGGCAATACAAACCGTTTCCTTTGCCGCAAATTGTCCCGGCTGGCTCAGCGGTTTCAGCATCTGCAGCTCATAGCCTGTTCCGAACAAAACGTGCAAATCATTTTTGCACAGGTGAATATGACGGGAAGAGATGCCCGCAGGGATGCAGGCCTCCTCCTTTCCGTCTATGTAGTCTTTCAGTTGCTGCACAATATAGCTTACAATCAATTTGTCGCCTGATTCCATTATTGGCCTCCTCTCATTGCCGCAGCTATTTTTTCCTGGCACCGGTTTTCTTTCCTGAGGCTTTCTGACCTCCCCCAGGCGTTTTCCTGACGTTCTCAGTTACGACTTCATTGAGGTGTTCCTTCTTTTCAAGCGCGTGTGTCTCACCAATACTCTCTTCCACCTCAGCCGTCAGCTTTTCCAGCGTCAAGGATAAGTCTGCCAGTCGATCCAGGGACGGCTCATACTCTTTCAGGGAAGCTTTCTGATGCTCCGTGGAATCTACAGCCTCACCCTGAAACACCTCGGCACCTGTGAGGACGACAGGAGGTTCCGCGGGAGTAACAAGCTCCTGAAGAGATGTAGTCGCAAGCGCCTCAGGGAAAGTAGTCTCACGCTCCGCAATCTCAATGATATGCTCCTGGCTGCCTGTGGAATGCTCCTCTCTGCCGGTCTGACTTTCAAGAAACACCCTTGCCATTTCGCCTGAAGGACGGGAGATAACCAGATGCCCGATCACCTCTCCGAGTTTTCCTGCCCGTTCTGTACCGCTTGCGACGGCGGCCTGAACAGCACCCACGTCACCTTCAATCTTGAGCATGCACTGTCCGTTGCCCTTGGTCTTCTCATAGCCTATTAGCCGGACGTCAGCGGACTTCAAGCAGGCATCCAGCGCTTCAACCATGGGGACAAATCCCCGCACCTCGATCACACCCAAAGCTCTATTCATAATTCGTTCTCCTTATCAGTACTGCGTTCACTAACCAGATATTTATGATACGCTGTCATAGCGTACTGACCGGTTGACCAAATACCAGCCGCACAACACACTAGAAGGTAGCAGTTCCCAGAGCCTGCGGTTCGTGTCCCATGGAACGGAAAACATTGATGCCGACTTCTCTGGCTGCTATGACGGACTGCCGCACCGCACCGGAGTCTCCCGTAATGGTTATGATGATCTGATTGGAGTATCCCGTAGAGTCTACGTCAAGATAATTGACAATGTCCACATTGGCAGCTTTCAATGCCGTGTCTGCCATAACAAGCCCTATGGCAGCAGGACCTCCTACCACAATACCGAAGGATTTTCCAATTTCCGCACCGAAGATTTTTTCCATTGCAAGACTTGCCCGGGCAGTATAATGGAACTCAATATGCCCCGCGTCCGTCAGGAATACATCACCCATATGCTTATCTACCGCTTCCAGCATAACCTCAACGGCTCTGCGGACATCAGACACATCCTCTGCTGCAAAGATGATGGTGGCTCCCTGTCCTGCTCCGCCTTTGCAGTCGCGGGCAAGCTGAATCGAGACGATCTCTGTATTCGTGGCTTTTACAGCATCATCAGCAGCCCAGATATGAGGTGCTCCTCCCGTTCTTGCGCTGACGAAACCGATGGCTCTGAACCTGGGATCAAGCCCGACATGCGCTCTCAGCTGCGGATCCAGATTTGCGATGACCAGACCCACGGTATCCCCAATGGTGCTTCCTACAAATTCCGTAATAGGTACGATCTTTTGTACTGCAATCTTCTCAGCCTCGATCGGTTCCGCCTTTGCATTTACTCCTGCTTCGTAGGCTGCAGCATCTGAACCTTTTTCTTTTTCCGCCTGTGCAATCTGACGTTCTGTTTCTTCCAGAACTTTTTGAAGTAATTCCGCGTTCATGGTTTACGTTCTCCTTTCACAACCTCTGTTAACCGATGGATTTGGGAAGTATCTTCTCAATATCCGTATGAGGTCTGGGAATCACATGGATGGAAACCACTTCTCCCACATTTCTGGCAGCCGCCGCTCCTGCGTCCACCGATGCCTTAACCGCTCCCACATCGCCTCGAACCATGACGGTTACAAGACCGGAACCGATTTTTTCATATCCGATCAGCACGACATTTGCTGCTTTTACCATAGCGTCTGCCGCATCTACCGCAGCAACCAGTCCCTTTGTCTCGATCATACCTAATGCTTCCTGACTCATTCTTGCATCCTCCTGATTTCAATTCCCTTACGGGTATGTACGTTACCTGATTATTATTTTTTAACGAAGCGTTTCCTTAGCCCAATTCTGTTATTTCTGTTCTGGTGATGATATCCTCCTGAAGGTCAGGATCAAGCCCTACAAACAGTGCGCTGTAGCCTGCCACACGAACCACCAGATCCTTGTACTTATCCGGATTCGCCTGAGCGTCCCGCAGCTTTTTGGAGCTGACAACGTTATACTGAACATGAAGCCCCTTGGAATAGAAATAGGACTTCAGAAGAATTTTAAGACCCTTTTCTCCGATTTCACCGTCAACCGCAGTGGGGTGGAATTTCATATTAAGCAGCGTTCCGTTGGAATTGATGAAATGATTGATCTTAGCTGCAGAGTTAAGCAGTGCAGTAGGACCGCTCTTATCCCTTCCATGAACAGGTGAAATTCCATCAGCAAGAGGTTCTCCATGCTTTCTTCCGTCCGCTGAGGCACCCATGCCAAGTCCCATGGGTACATTGGCAGATACAGGATACAGGCCGGGACTATAGGGACCTCTGACCCCTTCGGATGCTTCTGTCATCTCGCAGTATCTTCCTGCAACCCAGGATGCCAGCTGATCCACTTCCTCATTGTCATTTCCGTAATGTGGAGTCTCTGCCAGAATTCTGTTGCGCAGAATCTCCTTGCCATCCCAGTTGTTCTTTAAGATATCAATCAGCTCATCCTTTCCCACAAGCTTCTCTTCAAAGACAAACTTTTTAATTGCCATGAGAGAATCCGCTGCGTTGCTGATTCCTACACCGGCAGTTCCCGTTGCGTTATACTTTGCACCGCCGGCAGATACGTCAAGCCCTCTTTCGATGCAGGGCTCCATACCGCAGGACAGGAATGGCAGGGGTACATATTCCTGATGAACAATATCGGCAGCATTGGTGACGACAGTAAAGTGATCGATAAAGTATTTCAGCTGTATTTCAAATGCGTCCTTTAACTGGTCAAAGGTTTCAAAATCTTTCAGATATCCTGTGTTTGGACCAGCCTGTTTCCCTGTCACAAAGCTCTTTCCGTCGTTCATGGCGTACTCCAGGCAGGCTGGCATACTGAAGAACGGTGCGTCGCCTGTACCGCCTGACCAGGCGTATTCGTAGCCCTGGGCGCCAGGTTCCACACAGCCGACGATGGCATAATCTCTTGCATCCTCGATGGTCTTTCCCCGGTTGAGCAGGGATGGAATGATAATTTCATCATTGTACAGCGCCGGCATTCCAAGTCCCTTTTTTGTGATTTCAACAATCTTATTCCAAAAGCCTTCCGGTGTTCCGTTCCAAAGTCGCGCGGATAAAGAGGGCTGATGCAGTGCCACGTTTTTAGAGGCTTCCATACACAGATAGGACAGGTCATTGGTGGCATCCCTTCCGTCTCTGGTCTGTCCTCCAACGCAGAGATTCTGGAACATGGGATAGCCGCCAAAGGCTCTTGTCGCGCCGATGGGCCTGACCTTATTGATCTCAGCAAGTTTGATCCACAGTGCTTCAATGAGTTCCATCGCAGCTTCCTGTGTGATTTTTCCGGCATCCAGATCTGCTTTGTAATAAGGGTACATATATTGGTCAAATCTCCCCGGTGAGATGGAATGTCCGCTGGATTCCAGCTGCAGGATTAACTGGAAGAAGAAGAAGGACTGGCATGCCTCTCGGAAGTTCGCCGCCGGATTCGCAGGAACACGATCGCAGATCTGCGCAATTTCCAGAAGCTCCCTTTTTCTGTAAATGTTCTCTTCCTTCATCGCCAGTTCAAGGGCCAGCTCCGCATAACGCTTTGCAAAATCAATTGCTGCATCGCAGGTTATGATGGCGGCCTTCCAGAAGTTGTACTTTTCGATATCCGTTCCGTTTGCAGGAATTCCCAGCTTCTCCAGCTGTTCTTCCGCATCCCTCTTAATTTGAAGGAAACCCTTTGTGATAATCTTCTTGTAGTTTGGGGAATAATGGCCTACACCGGAGCAGATGACCACATCTGTCGCGAAGGTGAATACTGCGGAGTTTCCAATGGAATCCAGACTCTCTTCAGGAATTTTTGCCTTTACCAGCGCATTTACCGTCTTTCCCTTCCAGAATGCCTGAATCCCTCTCAGATCATTCTTTGTGCTCTCATCGATCAGGAAGCGGTCTGCGTCACGCAGCTCAAAGGGCTGATTTTCCAGCTCATCGATGATCCAGTCAAAGGAGAATTCAGGAAAAATCGGAGAGTACCTCGGTTTTTTTGCCTGATTCCCCACCACCAGCTCATCCTGACCAATGAACACAGTCATTTTTTCCAGGATTTTTTTCAAGGTTTTCGCACGTTTTATCATTGCAGGATCTGCGCTGTATTCCTGATACGCCTCGGTAATGATCTTCGCTCTTTCAGAGCAGATTCCCGGCGCATTATCAAAATATCTGTCCCTCAGAACCTTGGTTCTTGGGGATATTATTGTATTGAACATGTTTCTCGATCCTCTCTTTCTTAGGAATCGCTGATTGTATGGCGTGTGCACAGATGAACCGATCAGAGGTGCGCACGGAATAAATCATCGCTTCCATTCCTAATATGCAGCATAATACAGTTGCTTGATCTCATCTCTCGAGGGCTGAATCGGGTTGGTGCAGGTGCAGTTATCCTGAAGGGACAGGGTTGTCAGTGTTTCGATCTCCCTGTCAAAATCAATTTTCCCGAGCCCTGCTTCAGAGAAGGAGGACGGGATTTTCATCTCTCGCGCAAGCAGATCGATTGCCACGGCAAGACTTGCAGCGCCCTCTTCCTCTGTCCTGCACGGCAGGCCAAGAATCTCCGCCAGGTAAGCGTATCGTTTTCTCGCTCTACCATCCCTTTCGTTGAAGCGAACGATGTGAGGAAGCAAAATCGCATTTGTTTTCCCATGGGGAAGATGGAACACACCGCCCACTGCATGGGCAAGGCTGTGATTGATTCCCAGGGAAGCATTGGTAAATGCCATTCCCGCCATGCAGGAGGCGTTGTGCATTTTTTCTCTGGCTTCCTGATCCGAACCGTTCCTGTAAGCGGTCAAAAGATAGTCAAATACCAGCTTTACGGTCTTTTCACTAAGCGTGTCAGTAAAGTCGCTGGCGTCGGTGGAAACATAGGCCTCCAGAGCATGGCACAATACATCCATTCCGGTATCGGCGGTAACAGCAGCAGGCACAGAAGCCACAAAGGGCGGATATAGAACTGCTGCATCCGGAATCATCCAGTCATCCACAAGCGCGATTTTGCCGCTGCCCATTTTGATGACCGAGAACGCTGTGACCTCTGAACCCGTTCCGCTTGTGGACGGAATGGCGATAAAATGAGGCTTTTTAAATTCGCGGCCCGCTTCCTTGGCCATTTGCAGCAGGGAATAAAGCATTCCCTTGGCAGCATCAATTACAGATCCTCCGCCCAATGCGATGATCACATCAGGGCGTACCTCAAGAATCTGCTGAATCCCTTCTGCGATTACATCCACAGAAGGGTCTGGTTTTACATCGGAAAAAACCTTGCTCTCGATCCCCCTGCCCTGGAGCATCAGAGAGACCATCTCCGCGGTTTTCAGCTGAACCATTACGGAATCCGTAACGAGAAAAGCCATCTTTCCATGGATCGTGTCAAGAAAATCCAGAGCCCGGTTTCCGAAATAGACGGTTGGTTTTATTGAAAAGCTTTGCATTCTTATCCTCCGGATTGAATTTAGTCAAATTGGATATGGTCGACAATGCCGACGATGGACATATCGGCCGACATACCGCTGAACTCATAAGCAGAATACCCCCAGTCCACGAGGACAATATCTCCCTGTCCCGCACCCACCATATCAATGGCGATATAGGTGCTTGCATTGTCGGAACTGTTCTGATCCTGGTCGATCTCCACGATGATCAGGAGCTTTGATCCTTCCAATGCTTTGGTTTTTTGTGTGGCAACTACTTTGCCGGTAACCTTTGCAAGAATCATATTTCTTCTCCCTTTCCAAAGATCAGGAAGCAGTCAGCTGCGCCATAACCTCTTTCAGCAAGCGGGCAATCTGTTCATCTTTTTGCACTGCCGGTTGATCAGATGCTGCTGCTTGAAATCTTGTATCCTGTTCCCCTAAGGAGCCGGTATTTTTTTGTTCTACCGGGGCAGAAACAGCTGTAAATCTGGTATCTCCTGAGGCGGCTGGTGTAACAAATCGCGTATCTCCGGCAGCATTTGCCAGCGCCGGTGCAAATCCCGTATCCGTACTGCAGAATTTATCGTCTGGCTGACTCAATTCAACGCTTTGGAGCTCCCGGAGATGATCCGGCTTCAGTTCGTCAAGCTCTGCCACACCGTAAGCAGCCTTTCTGATGTTAATCAAATTGAGCGGAGAAACATTGTCCGAAGTAGAGCCTCCTCCAATCGCACCACAGCCCAGTGTCAGGGACGGTGCAATATTTACCGTTGCGCCGATGCCTCCCAGCGCAGCCGGTGTATTCACAAGAATACGGGATACGGGTTTCTGAAGCATAAATTCCCGGATCACCTCTTCATTGGAAGAATGAATTACCATGGTATGTCCCTGCCCCTCGTTGGTGAGAAGGCTCATACATCTCTCACACGCTGAAACCCAGTCCTTTTCGCAATAAAATGCAAGAATCGGGCATAGTTTTTCTCTGGAATAAGGATTATCTCTGCTTACGGATTTCTGCGGTGAGATGAGAAGCGTTGTTCCGTCGGGAACATGGAAGCCGGCCAGCTGGCCAAGCTCAGCGGCGGTCTTCCCTACGCTCAGCACATTGATGGCTCCGTTTGGCTTGAGCAGGAAGCGACCAAGTGCTTCTGATTCTTCGGGAGTCAGGAAGTATGCACCGCTTGCCTTTAACTCGGCAATCACCTCGCGCTGGATGTACTCCTCCACAACGATGGATTGCTCAGAAGCGCAGATCACACCGTTATCGAAGGTTTTGCTGTCTACGATCCTCTTCACCGCTTTTTTGATATCTGCCGAACGCTCGATAAATGCAGGGCCGTTTCCCGGTCCACCACTTATGGTTGGCGTACCTGACCGGTATGCAGCCCTTACCATTGCCTCTCCCCCGGTGGCCAGAATCAGCGCCGTGTCCTTATGCTTCATCAGCGCCTGTGTTCCCTCGAGCGTCAGATTTTCCATGCAGCCGATGATCCCCTCGGGTGCACCTGCCTCGACAGCCGCCTTTATGACGATGTCAATTGCCGCTTTGCTACACTTTTTCGCGCTTGGGTGGGGTGAAAAGACGATTCCGTTTCCTGCCTTTATGGCAATCAGCGATTTGAAGATTGCCGTGGAGGTTGGATTCGTCGACGGAATCAGTGCAGCGACTACGCCCACGGGTACCCCGATATCAACGGTTTTCTTCACTTTGTCCTCATGAAGAATCCCTCTGGTTTTCATATCCTTTATGTAATCGTAAACCTTTTGACTGGCAAAGAGATTTTTGATGATTTTATCCTGCCACTTTCCGAAGCCGGTCTCTTCCGCCGCCATCTTCGCCAGAGGCACTGCGTAATTTGCCGCCGTTTCAGCCATATGCTTTACGATACGGTCTATTTTCTCCTGTGAGTATCCTTCCAAAACCTTCTGGGCCTTTTTTGCTGCAGCTACTAAATCCCGGGCTTCCTGGACGGACACCAAATCAAGGTCATATTGAAAAGTCATTACCTTTATCCTTCCTATCCTACTGATCCTGGTATTAAAATGTTGCGGTCCCCAGTGCAACCGGCTCATGCCCCATGGAACGGAATACATTGATTCCCACTTCTCTTGCGGCAATGACAGACTGCCTTACCGCTCCCGAGTCTCCCGTAACGGTTATGATAATCTGGTTGGACCAACCGGTGGAATTTACGTCAAGATAATTGTTTACCTCAACATTTGCAGCCTTCACCGCAGCGTCTGCCATCACAAGGCCAATGGCCGCAGGGCCGCCTACAACGATTCCGAAAGACTTTCCGACTTCCGCACCGAAGATCTTTTCCATTGCCAGGCTGGCTCTTGCTGTGTAGTGGAATTCAATATGGCCTGCATCTGTCATGAAGACATCACCCATGTGCTTATCCACGGCCTCCAGCATAATCTCAACAGCTCTCCTGACGTCTGAAACATCCTCTGCCGCAAAGATAATCGTCGCTCCCTGCCCTGCACCGGATTTGCAGTCTCTTGCCAGCTGAATGGAGACAATTTCCGTATTGGTTGCCTTCACGGCATCATCCGCAGCCCAGATATGCGGTGCTCCCCCCGTTCTTGCGCTTACAAACCCAATGGCCCTGTACTTGGGATCAAGACCCACATGCGTTCTCAGCTGAGGGTCAAGATTTGCTATGACAAGACCAACCGTATCACCGATGGTGCTGCCCACAAATTCTGTGATCGGAGTCACATTTTTTAAAGCTTCCTTGTTCATGAAAGGCTCCTCCTCTGTTTATTCGGCAATGGCCGCAGGCAATATCTTTTCAATGTCGCTGTGTGGTCTTGGAATAACATGGATGGAGACAACCTCACCCACATTGCGCGCTGCCGCAGCGCCAGCATCGGTAGATGCTTTTACAGCGCCTACGTCTCCCCTTACCATAACGGTTACAAGCCCTGATCCGATCTTCTCATAGCCGATCAGGACAACGTTGGCTGCCTTTACCATGGCATCCGCAGCTTCGATTGAGGCCACCAGTCCTTTGGTTTCAATCATTCCCAGCGCTTCTTGTCTCATAATAAAATCCTCTCTTTCATAATCCTGCAATTTGATGTTACCTGACATGGACAGACAGGTTTTGTCTGCTTCCCGCCCGACCGTGCAAATCTGCTTTTATTATAAAATAGTGCGCTATTTTCTAATGACACTCAACGGATGAGTTATTGGATTAATAAGAGGAATTTGGCGCTGGTGAGTTGTATTTTTATTACCGGTACCACAGCTTTGTACAATAGGAAAACACAATATGGAATTAGACAAACCAGCGTGACCGTACAGGAATGAGCCAAGCGTTACAAAAAAGAAAAGCCCCGCTTGATACGGAGCTTTTTAATCGGAGCGTTGAAATTTTAATTTCCGCTTTGTTTCTGGATGGTCTTTGATTTTTTCGATTTTCTCTTGATGATCCGAGTTGAAGACTGAATCTAACCCAGTCTGTGCTTTCGAAAATCACTGGGCTTATGTCCTGCATATTTACAGAACACCCTGTTGAAATAAGCACTGTCGGCAAAGCCTGCCTCCGCAGCAATCCGGTAAATCGGATAGTTTGAATTATGCAGCATTTCTTTAGCATATTCGACCTTGAGAGAATTAATATACTCGATATAACTCATGCCAACCTTTTTTTTAAACAGACGGCTGAAATATTGCGGATTCAGGTGTACATGCTCTGCCAAAGTTCCCAATAAAATCTCTTCTCTGTAATGCTGCTTAATATATGAGATGGCTGTAGCGATCAGATCTTTATCTTCTACTACCTGACGTCCGCCTTCTTTTTTTATCTTTTTTTCGTCCAAAACTGCAAGAACTTTGTTCAGCGATTCCCTTAAATCAAGAGTGTCCACGGGCTTCAGCAAATAATCAACCACCCGCGCCTGCAGCGCATTCTGCACAAAGTTAAAGTCTGAGTATGCTGTAATGATGATCGTCTGAACCTCGGGAAGATGCTGCATAATTTCTTTTTGCGCATTGATCCCGTTCATTTCCGGAAGTCCGATATCCATCAGGATGATATCCGGCTTATTCTGACAGGCTTTCACAATAGCTTCTTTTCCGTTCCTGGCATCGTCCAGCAGTCCGAGCTTGCCTTTGTAATCTCTGGACAATATGAGGTTCAACGCTTTTCGTTCCAGTGGGGAAGGAAGCTTGATTTCGACCACCGTCTCCGTATCAGGGATGCTTCTGATTGTCAGTCCATAGCCGGAACCGAAATAATCCTTCAGTCTTCCGTTGGAATTCATGATGCCCAAGCCAACATTTTCATCGTCTTCATCCATAATCATTTTTAATTTCTCTGCCGAGAAACCGACACCGGTATCTTTTACAATTATGATGACATCATTGGCATCCAATTTACCTGTTACAAATATTCTACCCCCATTGGCTCTTGGCTCAAGACCATGAATAATCGCATTTTCCACAACAGGCTGCAAAATCATTGCGGGGATTCGATAATCCAAAATCGTATCCGGAACGTCAATGCGGTAGGATATCCTGTCCTGATAACGAACATCCTGAATAAACAGATATCTTCTGATATTTTCCAGTTCCGTTCTGATTTTGGGAAATTCCTCCTTTTGTTTCAGATTATATCGAAGCAAGCCGGAAAGGCATAAAATCATCTCCTCGGTCTTCGGCGCATCTTCGAACATTGCCATACGTCCAATGGAGTTTAGTGTATTAAACAGGAAATGCGGGTTGATCTGAGCCTCAATGGTTTTCAGCTGAGCATTCCTGACTTTTTTCTGAATTTCCAGCTTTTCTTCTGACTCTTTCAGGAGCGCCATCTGGGTAATATTTTTCATCCCGATTTCAGCAAAATAATTTGCCAGAAATCCGTAGCAGTCCAAACAACTGTATATGTACGCTTCAGGCACAACGGGAATCTGTGCGATAGCCGCTTTCAGCTGATCCTCCGGCAGGTCAAGCTCCCTTGAAAGCTTCTCAACATCAAAATTATTTCTCCGATATTCTTCTCCTTCAATGAAGGCCTGTCCGCCCAAAACCGCACCGAGATATTTTCCGTCAACAATGATTGCGGCGGCACAGTCCTTCAGTCCCATATGACAATCATGAAAACAAACTTCTCTGGTTTGGTATGCCCTCTCACTTAAGATTGCTCCTGACTTTTCACAGCGCTTAGCTCCCACCGGAGAGGAACGGATCAGATCACAAAAAGGAATAAAATTAACAAAGTCGCCGACCGTATTGCCTTCCGGGTCAGCGGTTATAATAGAAAAGTTTAGCAGATCAGAGATTTTCTTTTGTGCATTCATCAAAACGTCGACATCGATGATATCCTTTAATCGTAATTCTTCTTTCAGTCTTGCCATTCCTAAGTCCTCCTATATTTATCTTATACTGTTTCCAGTTTAAAATATAGAGATTTATTTCAAAACAATACGATAGGATTGTCATTGATAAAATTATAACGTACAATGCTCCGTTCTGATGGCATTTGCGATATCAATTATTGTACAAATCATACTATTTGCTTCATCAGCTTTTGTAGTATCGAGACTTTGCATCTCTCCTTTGTCCATAAATAGACTTATTGTACTACTATTCCTAATCTTATCGGTAGATATAGCGAGGCCGCAGACTTTCATCAGTGAAATTCTGCGGCCTATGGATTATTTAATATAGCTGCTGGGGTCAATTGGTACTCCGTCTTTCAGCACTTCAAAATGTAAATGTGGGGTCTCCAAACTGGGGTCTCCAAACTTTCAAATAGAGAAGAGCTTCCGACACCGCTGATGGGTTGTCCTTTTTTGACAACATCTCCTTCACCGATCATTTTGGTTGTACTCAGGTTTGAATACCTGGTTACAATGCCGTCGCCATGCGCGATTTCAATGGTAATTCCCAATTTGTCATCATTGTACACCTTTGTGATGGTTCCGTCTCCGGCAGCCAGCACCGGGGTATCCGTAGATGCCTCAATGTCAACTCCGGTATGGATGATAAACTGATCCAAAGTAGGAGAATAAATTGGCACATCATTTGAGAAGTCTTTTACTATCTTCCCCTCAAGAGGAACTGTAAATGAAGTCGCTTTCTTCTCATTTGTTCCAGGAGTTTCGCTTGGTTTCTGAGCCGTACTATCGATTGTCGGCACTGGTTTTACAACGTCCTGCTCCCCCTGGTCAATGATATTATCGTCTTGTGCAATATTAATATTATCGTCATCATCAAGATCAAGCTGATCAAAATTGGATTTCATCGTGAAGATCGACGCAATCGCAACTACACAGAAGCAAAGAACAAGTGCAACAGCTACTCTGTCATTTGGTTTTTTAGGATTCAATCGCATATAAAACACCTCCAACAGTATTATTTCC
>JAQSXD010000053.1 GCA_029266295.1 Bacillota bacterium
CCCTTGACTCTGGTTTTTGAGCCGATCAACTTATAATAATTCAGCTCGTCCAGAAGTTTGTCCCTAATATCTTTGTCATCGTCATTGAGTACTTCTTCATACTCAGCAAGCTTTCTCTCTGTTTCCTGTACCAGCTTTTCAATCCTGGCGGTGTCTTCAATTTCACTCGCAATGGTCGTTTGATAATCCGTTATGGTTTTTGCCGAAACATAAAGCTGCATCCCGTTGGTGATTTTCGACTGCACTACGATGAAAAGCCCTACAGCGATACACAGGAAAAAGAAAGCGATGGTTCTCCATTTCATCCAGATCACCAACCTATTCTTCCACTACAGACTCTGCATACCGATATTTGATAATTCCGCTGTATCTGGGCACTTTCACCTCATCCTGTTTGTCGATGTTAATTCTCAATCCATAATTTTTCATCTGCTCAATGATCCCAAACCGTATTGTGATCGTTGATTCAATCGTATCTGGATTCCCAATGGCTTTTATGATATAAGGCGGTGCCGTAGGCACGGTATTAATATTGACATTGTCTCCAGCCAGGCTGATTTCCGTTGTGGCGATAATCCGCTGCCCGTTGATGGAAATCGCTTCCGCACCGGCATCCTTCATCTTGTTAACCAGGCTGAGCAGCAACTCATATCGGAGCATGATCACACTGTATTCATTTGTAAATTCTTCTGTGAGGATTGGATCATCTACCGTGATCACAACACCAGGCCCTTTCACATCTACGACTCCCGCGGCTATTTTGTATTTCTCTAAATCGGAAACAATTCCCTTTAAAAAGAAGTCTTCATCCGCCTTTTCTTTCTCGATCTTGTCCAGTCTTGCTTCCAGCTCATTTAATTCCTGAACCGCTGCATCTTTTTCGACTCTCACCTGCTTCAGCTGCTCCAGATATCCCTGGGCCTTTGCAACCGGAACCAACCCCCCTGGATCAGAACCCTGTGTCGTCGTGATTTGAATGGAAATTACCAGTCCGATGAACATGGCTAGAAGTCCAATCACAACCATACCGCTATATTTTTTCATCTGTTCCTTCACTCCTAATCTATATGATCTCAATTCTCATCGATCGCAAAGCGACTTAATGCCCCAATCAAGCGATGCAGCTATGATACGCAAACCTGCGGGCGTCTGTAAACAAGCTTATTCAACCAGAGGACTGAATGAGAAATACTCATCACTTCCCATTTTGATTACACCACGCTCAATACCCTTTGTATATAAATCATACAGCACTTCCTGCAAAGAGTCCAGATTGTCCATAATATTTTCTGGAGTTCCCTCGCAGACAAGCTGATCATAAATATAAGCTTTGATGGAGATGCTGGTAATATCGATCTTCTTGAAATATAAATCATGCTCCTTAACTTTTCGAAGAAGCTTCAGCGTATCTGTTAATGAGGAATTTTCCTCCACCTCAAGCGGAGTTCCGGGCTTCATGTTTTTCACCGTCATGCCCATAAGTAAGGTCAGCGTTGGCTCCACATTAGATTTCCTCAGAACCATCCCTTCACCATCGATGATGACAAAGCTGCTGCTATAAGGAATTGCCGCCTCCTCTTTTCTTTCATCAACGATAATCACAACCTCGGCGGGAAGCCTTTTTTTCAACTTGACGTTTTTGACATATGGATCTTCTAAAAGCTTCTCCTTCATTTGAGAAAGAGATGCTTCAAATAAATTAACCCCCGTCTTCGCGCCCGCCAGGCTGATGATTTGTTCCGCTGTATAGTAATTGTTATTTTCTACCGTAATTTTCTGTATATCAAACAGGCTTGATGTAAAAAAGAAGTATAACCCCGTCGCAACTGCAACAGTGATTAAAAATTTCAATAGGTAGCGTTTCTTCTTCCTCTTCTTCTTTTTCCTGCCCTTATCATTTTCTTTCATATGTGAATTCCTCAGAATGTATGATTTTCCTCATTGGTTTCTCTCTTGATATCTGCACCGATTTTACTGAGCGCCTTTTCAAAATGATCATAGCCTCGATCAATATAGTTGATATTTTCCACAATCGTCTCGCCGGAAGCACCCAAACCAGCAATTACTAAAGATGCGCCGCCCCTTAGATCCTTTGCCATCACCCTTGCTCCGGTGAGATTCTTTACTCCGGTTACGATGGCTGACCTGCCGTCAACTTTGATTTTAGCCCCCATTTTCCGCAGCTCCTCAACATATTTAAACCTGCTCTCGAAAATGGTTTCCGTGATGAGACTCGTACCTTGGGCTACCGTCATCGCAGTAAGAAATTGAGATTGCATATCCGTTGGAAATCCTGGATACGGAAGGGTCTTTAACATATCAATCGCTTTCAGTCTGGCTGGAGCCCACATCTCAATGGAGTCTTTCCTTTCCTTGATCCTGCAGCCCGCTTCCCTGAATTTGGAAAGCGTCATACCCATATGTTCCGGTATGGCATTTTTCAGCACGAGATTTCCGCCCGTAATTGCCACTGCCGCTAAGATGGTCCCTCCCTCGATTCGGTCAGGAATGACCTTATGTTCCACCTGGTGATATGACCGTTTTCCCAAAATTACGATTTCGTCCGTTCCAGCGCCTTTGATCTTCGCTCCGCAGGCGTTGAGATAGTTTTGTAAATCAATAATCTCCGGTTCCTTTGCCGGATTTATGATCCTGGTTTCTCCCTCAGCAGCAGTAGCCGCCAGCATAACGTTTTCTGTCGCCCCTACGCTTGGAAAATCCAAAAGAATTCGGTTTCCGATCAGACGATCTGCTGTACATTCAAGATAGCCGTGGGCTTCTTTGATCTCAACACCAAGTTGCCGCAATGCGGACAAATGAATGTCGATGGGCCTCAGACCGATTTCGCAGCCTCCCGGATAACTCAAAATTACTTTTCCGCATCTTGCAATCATGGGACCCATTAAAAAAACCGAGGATCTCATTTCTCTCATCAGATGCTCCGGTATTCTATACGAATTGATGGGATTGGTATCGATAATTGTGCCATCCGCTTCTTTCGTAATTTTGCATCCAAGGTCTTTTAAAATGGTCAGCATTGTCTGAACATCCGATAGTTCGGGACAGCTTTTGATTTTGCTTTCGTTTCCCGTTACGATGGTCGCTGCAAGAATTGGTAGTACTGCGTTCTTCGCACCGGTTAACTCATACTCGCCTGTCAGCTTCCTTCCACCGTTGATACGAAATTGTTCCACAAGAATTACACCTCCGCAGAATAACATATTCCGCATAATTTAGTAAGCAATGCCTGAAAATGCAAAGCCTGGGCGTTACATCTGTCAGACACTATTCCATAATATGAATTTCCGTAAAAGGTGTTACTCATATTCCCAGGTGGTCATAAATCACATCAGTAGCATCCAGTCTTCCAGCTTTGCCGCTGGCGGAAGACATACTATTCAGGGCTTCCTTATTGTTTTTCAGCCGGATTACAGTACCAAGGAGCTTTTCTTCCGTTAAATCCTTTTCTTCCAGGATCACCGCCCCCCCCTTATCAGCAACCACTTTTGCATTAAAGTACTGATGGTTTCCTGTGACATTGGGCGAAGGTATCAGAATTGCAGCTTTGCCGCAGGCAGTAATCTCCGAAACAGTCAGTGCTCCTGCTCTGCTGATTACAAGATCAGAAGCAGAAAGATATTCATGCATGTTATCTACATACTCAAGGACTTTGATATTTTCAGATAATTCAATGCCCTGCTCCTTCACCGATTCCAGAACCTTATGGTAATAATTCCTGCCGGTAATAAAAAACACCCGCGCATCCGGAAGTCCATTAAAAGCCTCAAGCACATGAATCATCGTACTGTTGATTTTCCCAGCGCCAAGGCTGCCTCCGAAGCACAGGAGCACGAACTCATTGGGCTTAATTTCCAGTTTGTCCCTGCTATTTCCCATTCCGCAGGTCAAGAAACTTTTTCGGATCGGGTTGCCTGTGACGATTAGCTTGCTCTGATCCTTAAAATACTCCTTGGATTCCGTAAAACTCACAAATACTTGATCGACATATTTTTCTAAAAGTTTATTTGTAACACCGGGAAAAGCATTCTGTTCGTGAATAAAGGTCTTAATTCCCTTTTTATGGGCTGCTCGCACCACCGGCCCACAGACGTAACCCCCGGTGCCTATGACAAGATCCGGTTTAAACTCGCTGATAATTTTATTGGCCTGGTGGTTTCCCTTTGCCAGATCCAAAACCGTTTTGAAATTTTTCCAAAGCTTTTTTCTATTAAAGCCGCTAACAGTAATAAAGCGAATTTCATAGCCGCTTTTCGGCACAAGATCCTTTTCCATACCGCGCTCTGTTCCTATGAAAAGAATCTCTGCATCAGGATGCTTTCTCCTTATTTTATCTGCAATGGCGATGGCAGGATAAATATGTCCTCCTGTACCACCGCCGGTCATGATTACCTTCATTCAATTACCTCACTTATTCATCGTGCCGAATGCCTCGATATATTCAGCAGGATACCCATGGAGCCCATGAAGAGCATCAGAGCATTTCCTCCGTAGCTTACAAAAGGAAGGGTGATTCCCGTAGGCGGCATGGATGATGTTACAACTGCAATATTTAGAACCACCTGAATCGCCAGCATAATGGTAATGCCGGAAGCCAGAAGGGTTCCGAACATATCCGGCGCATTGAGAGCGATATGAGTACCTCGCCAGATCAGGATAATGTAGCAGGCGATCAGTGCCAGACAACCGATATATCCCAGTTCTTCGCCGATGATAGCAAAGATAAAATCATTCTGCGGCTCAGGAAGATAAAGGGTTTTCTGAATACTTTTCCCAAGACCAACACCGAAAAGACCGCCCGATCCTAAGGCCAGCAGCGACTGAATTACCTGGTAACCGTCTCCCAAAGGATCCTGAAAAGGATCCAGAAAGCTGGTCAGACGCTTCATCCGGTACCCGCCTTCGTCGGTGAGGATCATAAAAGTAATCCCCACAGCGCCGACGCCTAATATTCCGCCCAGATACATAATATTCAAGCCGGCAACAAACATGATACCGATGATGATGCCGCATACCGTAATGGCGGTGGACAAATTGGGCTGGAGAATGATCAGTCCGAAAAAGACTCCGCAAAGTCCCAACATTGGCAACACCCCTTTTGTAAAGGAGCGTATGTTCTTTGGGTCTTTACTTAAATACCACGATACAAAGATGATTGCAGCAATCTTCGCAATTTCCCCGGGCATGATCGTAAACTCTCCTATGCCGATCCAGCGTGTCGCGTAATTTCTTGTCACCCCTAAAGGCGTAAACAATAAGGCCAGCAGCAGCAGATCTGCAATCAGGATTGTTGGAGCAAACTTTGCATAGATTCTATAATCAAAAAGAGCACAAAACATCATGGCACCAAGGCCCAGCATCGCCCATACGATGTCCTTCTTCAGATAATCGTACGGATCCCCTGAGTCATTGATTGCATTATAATAGCTGGAGCTGAAAACCATGATCACACCGAAGACCACCAGCCCCAGCACAACGATGGTTAAAACAAAATCCCCCGACTTCATTCGGGACTTTTTTCTACCGGCCATTTATTTCTCCAAATCCCTTACACAATTCTTAAAATGTTCTCCCCTTTGTTCAAAACAAGTATACATATCCCAACTGGCACAAGCAGGTGAAAGCAGTACTGTATCTCCAGCCGTTGCCAGTTTATAACTGATTTTAACACATTCATCCATGTCCTTGGCCATGGTAATGTTTGTAAAGCCCAGCCGTTCCGCCGTTTACTTAATCTTTGGCGCAGTTTTTCCAAGCAGAATCATATGTTTCACTCGACCCTGAAATGCGTTTATAAAGCCTTCAAAATCAGAGCCTTTATCATAGCCGCCTGCGATCAGGATGATGTTTTCTTTCATTGCCTCAATCGCCTTGATGGAAGCATCCGGGTTCGTTCCTTTTGAATCGTTGACAAACCGTATTCCATCCACTTCCCCTGAGAACTCAAGACGATGCTCAACACCTTCAAAGGACCTGAGCGTCTTGCTGATCACCGCAGGAGCAATTCCGGCAAAATACGCGATCGCCGCTGCTGCCAGCGCATTTTCAAGATTGTGCGCACCGGGTATTTTCAGCTCATGAATACCGCAGATATCAATGTTCTGTCCCTGCTCGTTTCGAACCACGATGTTGCCATCCAAAACAAAACAGCCCATTTCAAGGGTGTTCTTTCTGCTGAAAGGAACCACCTTGGCTTTGCACTGTGTGGAAAGTCGATACGATTCTTCATCGTCATAGTTTACGACAAAATACTGGTTCTCATCCTGATTCTGAAAAATTCTGGCTTTTGCCTGCGCGTAATTTTCCAAAGTTTTATGCCGATCCATATGATCCGGCGTAATATTAAGCAGTGCAGAAACTTCAGGTTTAAATTGCTTTGTCGTCTCCAGCTGGAAACTGCTGGTCTCCGTCACAAGCCAATCCTCTTCCGTAGTGCAAAGAGCCTTTGATATCACGGCAACGCCTACATTGCCTACAACGTAAGTCTTTCGTCCTGAATTCTCAAAGATCTCACCCACCAGTGTCGTTGTTGTTGTCTTTCCGTTTGTACCGGTGATGGCAATATACTTCCCTTTTCCCACGCGATACGCAATTTCCAGTTCTCCGATTACCTCGGCTCCCGCGGCTTTTGCCTTTTGTACAAACCCTGTATCCGTAGGAACACCGGGACTGATCACAACCATATCAAGATCACCCGTATTATCCGGTTCTTCGCCGAAATAGCAGGTGACATTTTTATTCTTCAAAAATTGTATAAGCTGCCCGCATATTTTATCTTCATCCTTGCTGTCATAGACAGATACCACCGCCCCAAGCTTGAGAAGCGCCTGGGTAGCCGCGATTCCGGATTTGCCCATCCCAACCACCAGAATTTTTTTATCTTTCAGTTCGTTCATAATATCCCCTCTTTCTTCCGTTCATCATTTCTTATGAATCACTGATTTCATTTCTCTTATACGATCAAAAACCCTACGACGCAAAGCAGGAAGGTTGTAAGCCAGAATACGCCCACCACCTTTGTTTCTTTCCAACCGCTGAGTTCGAAATGATGATGGAGCGGCGCCATTTTAAAGATTCTTTTCCTTCTGGTTTTATAGCTGACCACCTGCAGGATTACAGAAAGCGCCTCCGCCACATATACACCGCCTGCAATGGGGATTACTAGTTCAATATTCATCATAATCGCCGCAGCAGCGATACCACCGCCTAGCGCAAGGGAACCGGTATCTCCCATGAATACCTTGGCGGGATGTCTGTTGTAAAGAAGAAAGCCGATACATGCACCCGCCAAAGCAGCACAGAATATCGTAGTAGTAGTGAATCCATAGGTAGAACCAACCAAAGCAAGAAATAGTGCTACAATCATAGTAACGCCGGATGCCAGGCCGTCCAGACCGTCGGTGAGATTCACCGCATTTACCATGGAAACCACAACAAAAGCGATAAACGGAATATAAAATATGCCAAAATCCAAGTATTGATTTACAATTGGTATATAGACCGTAGTTCCGTATACTGAAACTCTCGATTGATAATATGCCAGTCCTACAGCGATCAGAATCTGGAGAGCAAGCTTCTGCTTTGCGGTCAGTCCCAGATTCCGTTTCATTGACACTTTTACAAAATCATCCAGAAATCCTAGTGCGCCATATGCGACAAACGCCGTTAAAATAATCACCATATCCCGGTTTGCTCCACCTGCGGTCAGGCAGGTGACGACAACGGCTCCGATAATGGCAAGGCCACCCATGGTTGGTGTACCTGATTTTACCATATGGGATTGCGGCCCGTCTTCCCGAATGCTCTGCCCCGCCTTAATTCTTCTCAGAACCGGAAGCAGCAGCGGTGTTCCTACAGCAGATATAATAAACGCGATTACGGTCGTTATTCCAATTTGTAAATAATCCATGCTTAATTCATCTCCATTATTTTTTTTACTACCTGATCCATAGCCATTCCTCGCGAGCCCTTCAGCAGTATGACGTCGCCAGATGATATCATACTACCAATATCGTCCATCAGCAACTCCTTTGTTTCATAATAATGGATTTTATCCTCTCCAAGTATTTCCTTAGCACCAGCAGCAATGTATTTTGCCTGGCTGCCGACAGCAAACAGCAGATCAACAGAATGATCCGCAGCGTATCTGCCCACCTGTCGATGGAATTCAGCTGCATCTTCACCAAGTTCGAACATATCTGCAAGAATTGCTATTTTCCGAAAGCCCTTGGTGGCTATCAGTACATCGATTGCAGCTTTCATAGAATCCGGGCTTGCATTATAGGTGTCATCTATGATCTTCATACCGTTCTTTCCCTTGATATTCAGCCTCTTATCGGTAATTTCCAATTTCAGAAGGCCAGCAGCTGCTTCTTTCATTGTGATGCCGCAAAGAACACCGGCTGCAACAGCCAGTGCACCGTTATATGCGTTATGCCTTCCCGGCACCTTCAATCGGAAGTTCTGGACAGCCTCTTTGAATTCAATGGTGAATTCTATGCCGTCCTCACCGTAGTCATTGATATTGGAAAGGATAAAGTCACTTCTCCCCGTCTCTCCCGTGGTTACGGTCCGATAGTTGCCCGACACCATATCTCTGGACAGAAAATCGCTGTCCTCATTTACAATCAGCGTTCCGCTCTCTTCAAAATAATTTGTTATTTCCATCTTTGCCTTCAGTATATTCTCTCTGCTCCCAAGATTCTCTATATGAGAAATACCAATGTTGGTAATAATGCCAATATTGGGGCGGACAATATCAGAAAGCAGGTCAATTTCTCCGAGTTCGCTCATTCCCATCTCGAAGATTCCCGCTTCCGTGTCCTCAGGCAATGCGAGAACTGTCAAAGGCAAACCGATATGGTTGTTCAGATTCCCCATATTTCTGAACGCTTTAAACTTTTCCGAGAAAATCCAATAGAGCATTTCCTTTGTAGACGTCTTCCCGGTGCTCCCCGTTACGCCGATCTTTAAAAGAGAAAGCTTGGAAAGATAATATGCTGCCAAATCCTGAAGTGCCTTTGTCGTATCCTTCACCAGAATCAGGTTGATATCGCTGTATTTCCCTGCGCTTATTTCCGGTTGACGGGACAGGACAATTGTCCTGCAGCCCCGTTCCAATGCTTGAGGAATAAAATCGTGTGCATCATGCTGTTCTCCGATCAAAGGAAAGAACAGTTCTCCGGCCTCAACCTTTCTAGAGTCGGTGGATACCCCCGTCACCGTATCTGTGGGCGCTCCCTGCAGCAATCTTCCCCCGATGGCTGCTGTGATTTCTTCTATTGTTAATCGTTTCATATTATTCACCGTTTTCTATAATCGTTTTTACAGTCTCTCTGTCATCAAAATGAAATTTCTCAGTACCGATGATTTGGTAGGTCTCGTGTCCTTTCCCCGCTATTAATATTATGTCACCTTTTTGATAGATGGAAACAGCTTTTTTAATTGCATCGTATCTGTTTTCTATAATTTCATAATTGCATCCCGTTTCATAAATGCCAGCTTCGATGTCTGCCAAGATGCTTTCCTGGCGCTCCGTTCTGGGATTGTCACTTGTAAGGATGCAATAATCGCTGTACCTTCCAGCTGCCGCACCCATAAGAGATCGCTTTCTCTTATCTCTGTCTCCGCCACAGCCAAAGACACAAATCAATCTGCCTTTCTTGAAATCATTGGCAGTTTTCAAAACTTTCTCAAGCGCGTCTGGCGTATGGGCGTAGTCTACGATGACGATGATTTCCTTGCTGTTGGCAACCAATTCAAAGCGTCCCGGTACCCCTTTGAGTTTTTCCAGACCGTGCTGGATTGTATCGTAGGAATATCCCGCTTCTCTGGCACAGGCCAGCGCCGCAAGACCGTTGTAAATCGTAAAAATTCCCGGAGTATTCAACCTGAGAAGGGTGGTCTCTAAACCACCTTCCGTTACCTTGACGAGCGATCCTTTTTCTGTTGTCTCAAGAATTTCTCCGTAGTAATCGGCTTTTCTATCCTTCAGGGAATAACCCACGGTCTTCTTTCCGTTTTGACTCAGTTCCTCGTAGAGGCGCTTTCCATATGCATCATCAAGATTTACAACGCAGGCCCCCTCTGTTAAACCAAACAGTTTTTTCTTCGTCTGATAGTAATCCTCTATATCTTTGTGAAAGTCCATATGATCCATCGTTAGGTTTGTAAAGACAGAAGCATCATAACGGATGTCATCAACTTTCCCTAGAGCCAGTGCATGAGATGAGACCTCCATGACGCAGTTCTCAATCCCTTCGTCCCGCATCTCTGCGAACATTCTCTGAAGATCACTGGATTCAGGCGTGGTATTCTGCGCTTCGTATTCTTTGCCGCCCACGTAATATCCGATGGTACCCAGAAGGCCGCAGACGCCGGTCTCTGCCTCAATGATGCTTTTTAGCATGCAGGAAATTGTGGTTTTTCCATTGGTTCCGGTAATTCCATACAGATGAAAGACTGCATCTTTTGCGCCATAGAAATTGACCGATATTCTGGAAAGAAGTTTGCGGCTGTCCTCGGTTCTGATAACCGGAACTGCCTTAATGTCGATATCTTCTTCGCAAATGATGACAGCTGCACCCCGGAAGGCTGCATCCATCGCATAAATATGTCCGTCTGTATGATAGCCTTTAATACAGATAAACGCATATCCTTTTTCAACCTTATTTGAATTATATGCCAGACCTGTTACCTCAAGATCGCCTAGGTCAGCAGCGTACGGGACATCAGTTCCGTAGAGCAATTCCTTGAATTTCACCTTGCCGTTCCCCTTCCTGCTGATGTGCAGCTGTTCAGAGGTTAGGAAGCTGTTCCCAGTGACTTCATCAGTCACTGGCAATCAGTCTTATCACCTCTGAAGAGCTGCCTCGATACAGTACTCTGTCCGGCATAAGCTGCAAAGGTTAATTTCGGTATAGGCAGACCGTTCCTCCCTTTTGCAGCTTTTCACCGGGCTTCGGATACTGATCCACGACGTTAAAATTGTCTTCAAGGGCAATATCACCGGCCGGCGAAACGGTATAGAGAAGGGATGCTTTCCCCAAAATGTCCATCGCCTCGCGGTATGACATATTGGTGACATCCGGCACGGTTACATATCCGCTTTCAATCGCCTGCTTTTCTTCCTCATTATATGAGGGCTGTATATTCAAATATCTTAAGGTTTCTTCCAATACTAATCTGACACCGGGTGCAGCAGTCTGGCTTCCGAATTTTACACCTTTCGGGTTATCCACGATCATTAGAATCGCAATACGCGGATCATCCATCGGAGCCATCCCGATAAAGGATGAGAAGGTCTCCTCACTGTAGCCGCCTCCTTTGGCTTTGTTTGCGGTTCCCGTCTTGCCGCCGATACGGTAGCCGGGCACTTTTGCAGTAGCTCCGCCTCCCTCATCAACAACTGCTTCCATGATCAGGCTCATCTCATCGGCAGTCTTTTTTGATACAATCTGACGTACCACCTTCGTCTTAAAGCTCTGAATCACATTGCCGTCGCTATCACGCAGCTCCTTGACGATTCTGGGCTGCATCAGCTTACCTTCATTACCCAGCGCAGATACTGCTGTAATCAGCTGGATCGGAGTCACAGCAATCCCTTGCCCGTAAGACATGGTTGCAAGCCCCACGGGTCCGGCAGAGGCCTCATCCTGAAGTATGGCATAACCTTCTCCCGGATAGTCAATTCCCGTTTTATCTCTGAGCCCGAAAAGCTCCATGTAGTCAAAATACTTTTCATATCCGACCCGCTGTGCGAGCTGGACGAAAACCGGGTTGCAAGAATTCCCTACGGCCTGCACAAGGTTCTGTGCTCCGTGAGGATTGTAGGATCGCCAGCACCTAAGTTTCTGCCCTGCCACAACGATAGACCCTGTGCAGACAAATTTATCATCCAGAGAGGTCACCCCTTCTTCCAGCGCAATGGCAGTGGTCAGCAGTTTAAAAGTGGAACCCGGTTCATAGGTATCACTGACCAGAGGATTTCTCCACATTGCGTTCCAGTATTCCAGTTTCTTTTCATCGGTCAGGCTATCCAAATACGCAGCACCTTCTGCAGTGGGTGGTACTCTCGGGTTATTAGGATCGTAATCCGGGGTTACACCCATAGCCAGAATGTCTCCGGTCTTCGGATCCATTACAATGCACATGACTCGATCTGCAGAAGTATTCGCCTGAACCGTATCAAGCGCTTTTTCCACGTAATGCTGAATCACTTCGTCAATGGTCAGCACAAGGTTAAGCCCGTTTTCTGCCTGAAAATATTTTTCCACCCCATAGGACAAACTGTCGCCGTCCCTGTCGGTATTTTTAATCCATCTTCCCGGGATTCCGCTCAGGTACTTGTCATACCTCATTTCGATGCCCGCAAGACCCCTATTGTCATCCGTTGTGCTTCCCAGTACATGTGCCAGAAACGGCCCCATGGGGTAATATCTTTTTACATCTTCTGCAATTTCGATCCCCTTCAGACCCTTCTGCCTGATCTGATCTGCCTTTTCTTTATCAACGTACTTTGCTACTTTCACAAGACTTCGGTTCTGGCTGATGATTTGTAATACCTGTTCTTGATCCATTTCCAGAATTTCTGCCAGTGTAGAAGCAGTCTTCTCAAGGTTCTCCTGTGACTTTTCTTCCGTTGCAGCGCTTTTTACTACGCCTGGTCTCG
>JAQSXD010000466.1 GCA_029266295.1 Bacillota bacterium
AGTTAGTTTGTATGGAACAACATAACTTTTATAGATTTCACGAGCAGAAGGAGGTGTAGAATAATGGCAGTTCCAAAGCGGAAAACATCAAAAGCGAGAAGAGACAAGAGAAGATCTCCTAATATGAAGATGGCAGCACCCGGATTATCAATTTGTCCTAAGTGCCACGAGCCTAAGCTTCCTCACAGAGTATGCCCGAATTGCAATTACTACGACGGTAAGGAAATAGTCGCCGCAGAAGCATAAAGACAAACATAAACGCCAGCAATGCTGGCGTTTTCTTTTGCTGTATCAGGAGCTGTCATCATTGGCCTTTGGATTTGAGCCTTGCAGTAATCGCGAAAATGCTGGAAATCAAAAGTAAGATCACAAATACAAACAAGGGATCCCTTGTATCGAAACCTGACTTGGCAGCAACCGAATCTGTTTTTTCAAGAAAGCTGCGATAGTAAGCATCTTCGTCGGCATCTCCGGTTCGGGGCTTTCCATCTGCAATTTCTATGATGCCGTTGGGGCCCGCAATGGGAATCAGAAGGGTTTTATCCTTCTGATCCGATTCTAGAAACAGCAAGAACGAGGTTCCCTCCTGCTGTGCCTCTTTGATATTTTCTATATCAAATGGATCAATTTCCGTTAAAATCAAGGATTCGCCAGAGCCTCTGTAATATTTCTCAGCTTGAAAGGAAATGGGGGAGAAGTAGCCATGATAATCGAAAGACTTTTTCACATCCCTAGAGAAATCATACGTTCCATAAGCTATAATCTCTGCACGTTTATCCACCTCGGCAGGTTCTAGTTTGATCCAGCTTGTCGCGTATCCACTCGTTGTACAGCAAAGTACCATGATAGCAATGAGCACAAATTGAAACCAAAAGGTTGTACTTCTTTTCATAATCCCATCTCCATTCTTTTTATTGTTAAAGAATTAGACGGAAAAATCCTAATAAAGTTTCAAGCTATACCATATCTTCCATGGAGTATAGGCCGTTACCCTTCGTGAAGATAAACTTGGCAGCTTTCAAGGCACCCCTTGCAAAGACCTCTTTTGAGTAAACAGTATGGGTCAGCTCGATGACTTCATCGGGGCCAGCAAAGATTACGGTATGTTCTCCGGGGATGCTTCCGCCGCGGACTGCATGGATTCCGATCTCAGATAGTTTACAGTTATCATTCTTGCTGTGTCTTCCGTAAATGTATTCCTTTTTTTCTTCTGCAGCCTCATTGATCGCTGCGGCAAGAAGCAGGGCGGTTCCGCTGGGAGAGTCAATCTTCTTGCAGTGATGCTTCTCGATGATTTCCATATTAAAATCATCCTCCAGTACGGGTACTGCAGCTTTCAGCATCTTTGACAGCACGTTTATCCCCAGTGACATATTGGCAGACCGAAAAACCGGTATTTCTTCCGACGCCTTTGAAATCTTTTCCAGATCCTCATCACTCAAGGCAGTGGTTGCGATGACCACCGGAAGTTTGGAGTTTACACAGAAACGCAGGAGGTCTTCAATCGCCTCATGATGTGAAAAGTCGATCACAACATCACCTTTTGCATCACAGTCAACAGATGACATGTAAAACTTGAACGGGACGGGTTCCTCACCAATGAAACTGTCGATTCCGGCGGAGACCGTCAGATCGGGGTCCTGGGCAATGATTCTCTGTAACGTTTTGCCCATTTTGCCGTTACAACCGTGAAGAATAATGTTCAGCATGATAAAACCTCCTCTTTCCGCACCTTCCATACGGGATGAATTACAAATATACGGAAGGTGCCATCGTATATTCTGGGCTTGCCTTTTTTGAAGGGTATTGAAGCTTTGCCGCCAAGATGGACAGCAAAGCCTTCAACACGCATGATTTTTGGTTTTTAGATCAAGTTATAAAGTGTAAGTTCTTTTTTTATGAGATCCATCGATTTTTCATCCGGCGGGCAAAGTGGAATGCGATATTCAATCTTGATCTTAACCATCAGCGCAAGGGCTGCTTTGATTGGAATTGGATTGACCTCAACGAACATTGCATCGATGAGATGCTTCATGGAAAGCTGTAATTTGCTCGCCTCCTTAGTATCTCCATACAGATAGTTCATAACCATCTGATGGGTATCCTTTGGCACAATATTGGAGACGGTGGAAATTACACCGACGCCGCCAACGGAAAGCAGGGGAACGATCATGTCATCGTTGCCTGAATAAAGGGCAAAGTCATTGGAAACACACTTGGCAATCTCTACAACTTGTGAAATATTTCCGCTTGCTTCCTTAATTCCCGCGATCCGAGGATGCTTAGCAAGTTCAAAAACAGTAGAAGGGCTTATATTAACGCCAGTCCTTCCTGCAACCGAGTATAATATAATTGGTATATTAACTGAATCTGCAATCTTGGTAAAGTGTTCTATAAGCCCTTTTTGGGTACATTTATTATAGTATGGAGTGACCTGCAGCAAACCATCGGCGCCCAGAGCTTCCAGCTCTTGTGACATGTATATGGCATGGGCGGTATCGTTGCTTCCGGCTCCTGCGATAACAGGAACTCTGCCGCTTACTTTTTCTATGGTATACTGAACAGTCTCGATGTGTTCTTTATCATTAAGTGTAGAAGCTTCTCCGGTGGTGCCGCAAACAACAATTGCGTCGATCTCCTGAGAAATCTGCCAGTCAATTAACTGACCCAGGCTGGGATAGTCAACCGCTCCGTCTTTAAATGGCGTTACGATGGCAGTACCTGCGCCTGTG
>JAQSXD010000054.1 GCA_029266295.1 Bacillota bacterium
GCGAATTCGGCACGGGTGATATTGGCTGCAGGGTTCAGCCTGCCATTGGTACCGTTAATATAGCCGGCAGCCGCGAGAGCTGACACGGAGGATTGCGCCCACGAAGACACAGCGGACGCGTCACTGAATTTGCTCAGGGTAGCGCTGCCTTCAGATGGAAGCTTGAATGCTCTTGCAAGCACGGTGAATACTTCCTGGCGGGTGACAACGCTTTCTGGCGAAAGCTTGCCTCCGGTACCTTGGAACGTTCCCATGCTCACGGCTTTGGCCATTTCGTCATAATACCATGCGCCTGCCTTAACATCTGAAAAAGCTGCAAGAGACGCCTTTTGAGAGCTGCCGAAGGCTCTGTTCAGGATGGTCGCAAGCTGCGCTCTGGTCAGATTTTCCTGAGGCATAATTTTTCCGTCTGAGCCGGTAAGCAATCCGTTACTCACAGCCTTTTCCATTGCTGCTTTTGACCAGTCACCCGGCATGTCGGAAAACTGGGGCGTTTCAGCCGCCGCGATCGTTGGTGTGATCCCCAGGATCATAACCAAAACCAATAAAACCGATAACACTTTTTTTACTTTCATTTCCGTTACCCTTCCTTATTCAAATTTGAATTTCATTCCAATCTCATTCTTGATCTTTCCTTGTCGCTCCAAGTATACTGTAGATTTTTTGCGATTGATATCACCCGGTGGGTGAATCTGCTGTATTAAAATCGTGAGATGATGAAATGGAAAAAGCAAAAACTGTATTGAATGTAACGCATGAAGATGGTATGATTACCATGTAATGAGATAATTAACAGGCGATGGAGTTCGCCTAAACTGCAGTTTTGCTAATGACTCCTACAATTGAGAATTTACTCATTGTAGGAGATTTTTTTTGTTATGGAGAAAGAATCATGAATTATTCAAATGAAGTTCAAGAAATGGTGTGTGTAGCAAAGGGCGCGAATCATGGCCCGGCGCCGATTCCGCAAGAAGGAAGGTGGACACAGGCAAAAGAGGTAAAAGATATCTGCGGGTTGACTCATGGAGTGGGTTGGTGCGCGCCGCAGCAAGGTGCCTGTAAGCTTACCTTGAATGTCAAGGATGGAATGATTGAAGAAGCGCTGGTTGAGACTTTGGGTTGTTCTGGAATGACGCATTCAGCAGCAATGGCTGCCGAAATACTGCCGGGAAAGACGATCTTAGAGGCACTGAATACTGATCTGGTATGTGATGCGATCAACACCGCGATGAGGGAATTATTCCTGCAAATCGTCTATGGAAGATCACAGACCGCGTTTTCTGAAGGCGGCCTTCCCATCGGCGCAGGGCTTGAGGATTTGGGAAAGGGTTTAAGAAGCCAAATTGGGACAATGTATGGCACTCTGGCAAAAGGGCCGAGATATATGGAAATGGCGGAGGGATACGTAACCCATATTGCGCTTGATGAAAACAGTGAAATTATCGGGTATGAATTTGTTCATCTTGGGAAGATGATGGATATGATCAAAAAAGGCACCGACGCCAATGAAGCTCTCAAAAAAGCGACTGGGAAGTATGGCAGATTTGATGAGGCAGTAACGGTCGTTGACCCTAGATGCGAATAAGGGAGGAAAATCATATGGCACTTTTTGAAAGTTATGAAAGAAGAATCGAACAGATCAATGCTGTTTTGAAAAAGAATGGAATAGGAACTCTGGAAGAAGCCAAAATAATTTGCGATGGCAAAGGCGTTGATGCATACAATATAGCAAAATCGATCCAGCCCATTTGTTTTGAAAATGCCTGCTGGGCGTATATCGTCGGAGCTGCACTCGCCATTCAGCGGGGATGTACGAAAGCCGCGGACGCTGCCGAAGTGATCGGTGAAGGCCTTCAGGCATTCTGTATTCCAGGATCCGTCGGTGATGACCGGAGGGTTGGCCTTGGTCATGGAAACCTTGCCGCAATGCTGCTGCGGGAAGATACAAAATGCTTTGCTTTTCTTGCAGGACATGAATCCTTTGCTGCAGCGGAGGGAGCAATCGGAATTGCCAAATCCGCCAATAAGGTCAGAATAGAGCCTTTGCGGGTTATATTAAACGGACTTGGAAAAGATGCAGCACAGATCATATCCAGAATCAACGGATTTACATATGTACAAACGAAGTTTGATTACGGAACTGGGAAATTAAATATTGTTCGTGAAATATCCTATTCTCAGGGCGATAAGGCGAAGGTTCGCTGCTACGGAGCAGATGATGTCAGGGAAGGTGTTGCTGTGATGCATCATGAAAATGTGGACGTATCCATCACTGGAAATTCAACAAACCCGACGAGATTTCAGCATCCGGTAGCCGGAACATACAAGAAGGAATGTTATGAACAGGGCAGAAAATATTTCTCTGTAGCCTCTGGCGGCGGAACAGGGAGAACGCTTCACCCGGATAATATGGCGGCAGGACCAGCTTCTTACGGTATGACGGATACCATGGGCAGGATGCATTCTGATGCTCAGTTTGCAGGATCCTCCTCGGTACCGGCCCACGTGGAAATGATGGGATTTCTGGGAATGGGAAACAATCCCATGGTGGGAGCTACGGTAGCGGTTGCTGTAGCCATAGAAGAAGCAATGAAGTAAAAGAATTGGATTGAAGCGATCATACGATAATAATAATGATTTGAAAGGGGTTTCTGATGACTGATTATTTAATGCGGATCGTGGTAAATGAGCAGCAGGAGGAGAAAAAGGAGCAAACCTACAAAGCAGTATTATCCTATCTATGGGAGCAAGGTGCACCCGGCGCTACGATGCGCCGGGGGGACGCAGGAATTGATAATGAAGGCAATGTAAGATTTGACTTTCTGGAGGATGTCTATTATAACAATTTACCGATCATTATCGAATCGATTTTAGACGGAGCTGTCATACAAAAATTGGAGGGGGGTATGAAATCATTGGTTAAGCATGGTCAGATCAGCATATCAAAAGGCTTTGACGAAGCCGATTTCAATGAACAGGAATACTTCATCGTCAAGGTGTATACAAGCGAAAAGAAAAAGCTGCTCAAAAAAGAACAGTCTGAGAAAATATTATCGTTTCTGCGCTCCAAAAATGTGATATGGGCTACCGTCACAAAAGGAATCGCCGGGTACGGCAGAGATCATGTTATTTACAGCCAGCATTTGTTTCCGTTGAGCGAGCATATGCCGCTGGTTGTTGAGTGCATTGTCGATAAAGACAATCACTCCAGCTTGATCGAAGAACTGAGGCAAGTGATAACCGAGGGTGCGGTGATCAGCCTGCCTGTTGATCTAATACTTAATCGGTAGACTCTGGGGAGATTTGATTTTAATGTACTATTTATATATCGCAATATTTGGGGGACTAGGAGCAGTAGCCCGCTACTGGATCAGCAATGTTTTGGAAGCAGGGATTTTTCCTTATAATACCCTTTTGATCAATCTCATTGGATGCTTCCTTCTAGCGGTTATCTTTCGATATCTCGCTACGTTTCCGAGAATTTCAAGTAATTTGATTACCGGCATTGGAACCGGATTTGTTGGTTCCTTCACCACCTTCTCTGCTTTTAGCCTGCAAACGGCCCATCTGATTTTGGACAAGCACTATCTGCTTTCGGTGATCTATCTAGTAGCCAGCTGCTTCGGCGGGCTTCTTTCCGCAGGACTCGGTGTATTCGTCAGTAATAAACTGATTGCAAGAAAGGAGTCTAAGGAGGATGAGTAACTATCTTATGGTTCTGATAGGAGGCTCCTGTGGTGCAGTTTGTCGTTTTGCGGTATCTTCTGTCATAAAAAGGCTTCTCTCTACAGAATTTCCGTTCGCAACGTTACTGATTAATGCCATCGGTTCCTTTTTTATTGGGCTGCTGATGTCAGCCCAACTAGGCGATTTTCATCAGCTTTTGCTGGGTACTGGTTTTATGGGCGGCTTTACCACCTTTTCAACATTTCAGTATGAGAATATTTCCTTGCTGCAAAAGAAAAGTTATTTAATCTTGTCCGCCTATATCATATCTTCTTTTGTATTATGCATCGTACTGGCTCTTCTTGGACTGCACCTTGGCGGATCTGCAATATTTTGATACAATTAAAATACATTCGTTACTCCATTTTATTCGCTATGAGGTGCATTATGATCAAGGGGATTGTTTTTGATATGGACGGTCTGATGTTTGACACGGAACGTCTTGCAAAAGAAGCGTGGACCTATGCAGGAACGCAGTTGGGACTGAATATTACACAAGAAATGGTGATCAAAACACTGGGGTTAAACATCGACGATACAAACCGGGTGCTCATGGAAGAACTGGGAGAAGCTTTCGATCTCATGGAAGCAAGGGAAATTCGGGCCGGGTATGTGACAGATTTCATTGAAAACAATGGGATTCCCATGAAGAACGGATTGCTGGAACTGTTGAATTATCTAAAAGGAAACGACTATAAAATAACCGTTGCAACCTCCAGCGAACATGAGGTTGCACGTTATAATTTCCGGAGGGCAGGCATTTCCGATTTCTTTGATCAGATCGTTTGCGGCGATATGATTGAGCAAGGGAAACCTGCGCCGGATATTTATTTGAGAGCAAGTGAAATTATTGGGATTCCCCCTGACGAATGTCTGGCATTGGAGGATTCCCCCATGGGAATATTAGCAGCCCACAGGGCTGGCCTGAAACCCGTTATGATCCCGGATTTGAAGCAGCCCGATGAGGAGACGACAAAACTGCTTTACGCTAGGCTGACTACGCTACACGATGTGATCGAGCTACTGACGAGGGAAAACAAGAGCATATAAAGCTCATCGCAATATAACAAAATAATCCCTAATTGCTGGGTGGTAAATGCAAAGAATTGAAGATGAAAAAAGATATGCTCTGTATCTTGAGCATACCTTTTGATTGGAGTAGTATAATTATTTTATGATGATTTCATTACTGTTTTTATAAGCCTCTGCCACTGCGCCCAGGAAATCACCGTGAGAATCTCTCAGTGACATGGTTGCGCCGGATACTACATCGGCTAAGTCTGCTTTTTCATCTGCTGTGAGCTTGTTGTATTTTGCAAGGTCATCAGCGTTGGTGGTATCTGCTTTAATCGGTCTGCCAGCAGTTGTGGTATACTTTGCAAACCATGCTTCTAATTCAGCAACGGTCTTTCCTTTGAAGAAGTTCTGGTAGAAGTCCATCTGCTTATACCATTCATTGGCTGGATTCATGTGATAAGAATCCCCACGCTGTCTTTTTGTTAACCATCCATTCACTTCGGCAGCCGCGGATTCCTTCGTATTTACGGAAACTCCCGTAATCTTTCCGGTTTCATGTTCGGCAATATTATAGCCTTCTTTGTCAGGCCAGCCTGAGAAATGAGGCATCGATGCACCGTCATAGTTGGGTGTTGCAACTTCATAACCATCAATAAATACATCGATGATTCTGCCCTGTGTATCAAAGGTTGCTCTTGCCATAGCGATGTTAAAGCTGTAAACGGGAACACCGGTCTCATCTGCTCCCGGGCCGTTTCTGAATGCAACTTTATAACCCATGCCTTCAGATACTTTGGTGCCGCTTGTGGACGGAGCGGTGCTGCCTGTAGCTGGAACGGCGCTGCCAGTGGAAGTGGTAGCTCCTGCCGCAACTACAACTTTCTGCCCCACGTAGATCAGGTTTTTGTTCTTAATCTGTGGGTTCAGATCCAGCAGTTGGTCCAGCGTAGTGCTGTGCCTGGAAGCAATCTTCGCCAGGGTGTCGCCGCTTACGACTACATAAACGCCGGCGCCTGCAGGGACGCTGACTGTAGTTGTTCCCGATTTGACAGGAGTGGCAGGCTTCGCTGGAGCTGGCGCCTGCGTCGGCTCTTCTGTCCATGCGGTAGCGGCAGAGACCGCATCCGTATCATCGGAGAAGGCCGGTGCAACTGCAAATGAGGTTAGAACCAGCAGCATTACCATAAAATGTACTAAGAATTTTTTCAATTAGGTACCTCCTTCTTTCTCTTTGGGGCGTAAAAACTCTTTTTAATGCTTGGAAGTTGATTGCCCCAAAACAATAGTTTACCGAAGGATTATACCAATGGAGAGAGGGGTTTAAACGGGTATATTAAAATTTATTTTGAGCCTCTGATTAAGAAGAACCTAAACCTGCGGCAATAGCGTATTCTGCAATTGAATTTTCATCCGAGAAATTATCGAGGCACTACACCAAAAGCATGTTATTAATAGCTTAAATCAAGAAAAGAGGGATCCTGAATTATGCATTTCAAACATATCGCCATTCGAGTTAAAAATCTGGAGCAATCCATTTGTTTTTATGAGAAAATGACTGGGCTGGGAGTTGCAAGACGCTTGAAAGCAGAACCGGCAGAGCTTGCATTTCTTTCAAATGGAGTCGGAGAAACAGAAATCGAACTTGTCAGCATTCCCGATTCCCAGACGTTCGAGGGAAAGGGAATGTTCCTTTGCTTTGAGACAGATCAACTGGAAGAGATGCATCACATTGCAGAAACTGAGAACTTTAATCCTTCGCCGATCCAGGACCCAGGTGATGGGACAAAGTATTTTTACGTCTATGACCCTGATGGAGTATCGGTGCAGCTGCGCACCTTTCCCAAATAAAGACGAGAAAATTCATGAAAAAGCAACTGCAACTTTAACCCTAAAAATTGCAGTTACTTTTTTATTTGAGTATCGACGGAATTTTCAGAAATTTCGGTATTTTGTATTGACATGACCGTCAAGTCGTGGTATCTTTTTCACAATGAGTTGATAATTTATTTCAAGTCAAAAAACCCTAATTGCAATGAGGCAGAGGCGTTGTTGCAATTTGGGTTTTTTTATTTTTCAGAGAAGAGCGAAATATTATTTAAAGGGAGTGGATCGAATGAAAAAATTATTAATTGTGTTTTTGTCACTTACGCTTGTCGTTGCTGCTGCAGGCTGCGGCGCCCAGGGATCATCTGGTTCCGGCGGCGGAAATGTAATTAAAGTTGCCACCGTTACACCGCTGTCAGGCTCACAGGCTGCTGTGGGTGAATCCATTAAAAATGGTGCCCAGATGGCGCTGGAAGAACGAAAAGAGGAATTCAAAGCGCTTGGCTTTGAACTACAGATTGCACCCCAGGATGATCAGGCTGACCCAAAAGTAGGCGTAACCGTCGCTCAGAAGCTTATTGTGGATGATAACATTCTGGCGGTCGTGGGACATTGGAATTCCGGTGTAGCCATCCCGTCCTCCGAGGTTTATGCCCAGAAAAACCTGGCGATGGTTTCTCCAGCCAATACAGCTGTTGATGTAACCGAACGAAATCTTGGAAATGTAAATCGAATCTGTATCAGAGACGACGCCCAGGGTCCTGCCGGTGCAGATTTTGCTTATAACGAATTGGGCGCTAAAACGGGCTTTATCATTCACGACAAGACTACATACGGACAGGGCGTAGCCGATGAGTGGAAAAACCGCTATGAGGCTATAGGCGGAAAGCTTCTCGGATATGAGGGCATCACAGCGGGAGAATCGGACTTCAGCGCAGTAGAAGAGCTTGTCAGAGCTGCCGGACCGGACATCGTTTACTTTGGAGGGATTTACCCGGAAGGTTCTCTGCTCATCAAGCAGCTGAAGGAAAAGGGGATCGACGTTAAGTTCATGGGAGCTGACGGTATGGACTCCGCGGAGGTCATCACCATTGCAGGAGACAGTGCAATCGGCACCTACTATACTTCTGCTGCAGCAGATATTAACAGCACACCGGAGGGCAAAGCTTTTGCTGATAAATACACAGAAAAATTCGGCAAGCAGCCTCAGGCATACTCCGGATATGGATATGACGCTATGAATGTGGCACTCGATGGCATCATTAAGGCCATCAATGAAAATAGCGGCGAAAAGCCAACCAGAGATCAGGTAACCGCAGCAGTTCGCACGACTTCTGGATTTGTAGGGGTTTCGACCAATGTTACCTTTGATGACAAAGGGGATAACACGGAGGCTACGGTATATGCCCTGACCTTTGAAGAAGCGAAGTATCCTTCTGCTGTGGTGAAGATGATCCCGGCAGGGGAGTACTTGAAATAACGGAACGGAAGACAAATTGATATTCCTCAAAACGAGCGGGGAGGGTGCGGATGTGCCCTCTCTCGCTTAATCATCATACTTACAGTAAAGGTTGATTACATATGGATATGATTGTTCAGATGTTGCCGCAGCTGCTGATTGACGGGTTGACCCTGGGGTTTGTATATGCAATTGTAGCGCTGGGCTACACAATGGTTTACGGCATACTTGAATTTATTAATTTTGCTCATAGTGAGATATTTATGGTCGGTGCTTTTGCAGGAACAGAGACCCTTCTTTTTTTGCAAGGTTCCGGATATTTAGAAAACATGCCGGCCCCCCTGGCACTGTTCCTTGCCGTTGGGGTTGGGATGATATTAAGCGGTCTTCTGGGAGTCACTGTTGAACGGATTGCCTATAAGCCTGTCAGGCATGCACCTAAGCTTGTGGCTTTTATTTCCGCCATCGGGGTGTCCTTCTTTCTTCAGGATGCAGTGAGGCTCATCGAGGGTCTGTGGAAAAATGCGTTCTATCTTTCCACACCGCAGCTCTTTGATACCAGCATTCAAGTGATGGATACGATGAAGATTCCGGTAAAGGTCATCTATATTGTTGCCATTGCAATTGTAATGATGGTAGCACTCAGTTTATTCGTCGGCAAGCATAAGTGGGGAAAAGCCATGCGTACGGTGGCACAGGATAAGGACACGGCGGCACTGGTCGGTATCAATGTCGATGCGGTAATCTCCCTGACCTTCCTCATCGGCGCTGGTCTAGGCGGTGCGGCTGGTACCCTTTTCTCCGTCCAGTACACCTTAATCAGCCCTTACGTGGGATTTATTCTGGGCATGAAGGCGTTCACAGCAGCGGTACTAGGTGGCATCGGAAGCATCCCCGGTGCCATGCTGGGCGGTTTGCTCCTTGGTCTTGTTGAAGTGTTCGGTGCTGCCTTTCTGGGCATTGCCACAGGCGGTATGATCGGGGCAGAGTATAAGGACGTTCTGGCGTTCACAATTTTAATCATTATTCTGATATTCAAGCCGAGCGGTTTGCTGGGCAAAGCAGTAGTGGAGAAGGTGTAGCCATGGGTACAATCAAAAACTATTTCAAACTGATCAAGGAAAAACAGCTGATTCAGCTTGTACTGGTATTTCTTTCGCCGGTACTATTTTACCTTTATAGCAAATCCAGCATTATTTTTCTGTTATTCCTGGCATCCCTCTTCCTTTTATACCGCGTAAGGCTGGACTTGAGAATTAGGGGGGCGGTTGCACTTCTGGATCTCCTGCTGGTAATACCCTTGGCGGGCCTTGAGAACAGCTATTATCTGGGGATCATTACACAGATCGTCATCTATGCGGTACTGGCTATCGGGCTGAATGTGGTCATCGGATTTGCCGGTCTTTTGGATCTTGGCTATGTTGGATTTTATGCGGTAGGCGCATATCTCTACGCTTTTTTTGCTACTACTCAGGCCAACAATGTAATTCCGGAGAGCATTTACCAATTCCCACTGTCGGGAAATTGGTTCTGGTTGTTTCTGCCCCTCGCGCTCATCGTATCGGCGGGTATGGGCGTACTGCTTGGACTTCCGGTGCTGAGGCTAAAAGGTGATTATCTGGCCATTGTGACTCTCGGGTTTGCAGAAATCATCAGAATCATTCTGAATAATGCAGATAAGCCCATCAATTTCACCAACGGGCCCAAAGGCCTTACCCCAGTCAAGCCCCCGGAGCTTTTCGGAATTGTAATGAATCAGCCGATTCACTTTTATTTTATCGTATTGGTGCTGTTCGTCATGGTCTTTATCGCGGCTTATCGGCTGGACCATTCGCGAATCGGAAGAGCTTGGGCAGCGATCAGGGAAGATGAGCTTGCGGCGAGGACCATGGGCATACCGCTGGTTCGAATGAAGCTGTTGGCCTTTGCCACAGGTGCAGGCTTTGCGGGGATGATGGGAGTTGTGTTTGCAGCAAGGCAGACCTTTGTTGATCCATCCAGCTTTGGGTTTATGGAGTCCATCGGAATCCTGGCTATGGTCATCATGGGAGGTATGGGCAATATCAGAGGCGTCATTGTCGGTGCAGCGGCGGTTGTCATCCTGCAGCTTCATTTGCTGAAGGAGCTTTCAACCTTCCTGACGCAGCTTTCGGTCTCGGGGATTCTCTACATACCGTCTCAGCTTGATCCGGCTAAGTATGAAAAGCTAGTATTTGGGCTAATTCTGATCCTGATGTGCGTGTTTCGCCCCAAAGGCCTGATGCCTGCCAAGCGAACCATGGAATTGATTAAAGGGTTCAGAAAGAAGCTTTCTAAGGAATCGCTGATTGAATGAAGTGTGCGTAGATGGTCGAATAATTAGCCGATCAGATGTGGGCACGGAATGAATCAGCGGTTCCCTAATAAAAAAGATCACAATGACATGATTACGGAGTGATATTTATGGCATTATTAGAAATTAAAAAACTGTCCAAAGCCTTTGGTGGTTTGGTGGCAGTCAATCAGGTAGATTTTGAAATGAACGAGGGCCAGATCGCCAGTATTATCGGGCCCAACGGAGCAGGGAAAACCACGTTCTTCAATATTATCAGCGGATATTATCCGGGGTTTGAAGGATCCATTATCTTTGACGGTAAGGGGCTTAAAAACTTGACGCCTGAAAAAGTGGCAAAGCATCGAATCGCCCGAACCTTTCAGAACATCAGGCTGTTCCCGGAAATGCTGGCAGTGGAAAATATCATGGTGGGCATGCACATGGATTTGAAGGCGAGTATTTTCAACATTGTACTTCATAGCGGCGGCATGAAACGGGAAGAAGGAGAAGCTTATGAACGGGCAGTGGAGCTCCTGACCTATGTGGGTCTGGAAACCAGAAAAAATGAGCTTGCCAAAAACCTTGCCTATGGAGAGCAACGACGGCTTGAGATCGCAAGAGCCATTGCCATGAAGCCAAAGCTGCTGCTCCTTGACGAACCCGCGGCTGGACTAAATCCACGGGAAACGGAAGAACTAAAACAGTTCATTGGAAAGCTCAGGGATGATTTCGGCTGCGGAATTTTGCTCATTGAGCATGATATGAAGCTTGTCATGGAGATTTCCGACAAGGTCGCGGTGCTGAACTATGGAGAAAAAATCGCGGAGGGTGCACCGCATGAGGTGAAAAATAACCCCATGGTTATTGAAGCCTACCTCGGAATTGAAGACGAGGAGGAGGCCGTTTAATATGAGCAAGACAATATTGCAACTGGAAAATGTAAATACCTATTATGGAAAAATTCATGCCTTGAAGGACGTCTCCTTTGAGGTGAATGAAGGTGAGATCGTCACCCTGATCGGCAGCAACGGTGCGGGGAAGACCACGACATTGAAAACCATCTCCGCCCTGCTGAAACCCGCAAACGGCAATGTGGTCTACATGGGCAAGAAAGTAAATGGTTCTGCGCCTCATCTTTTGACGAGAGAAGGAATCGCCCACGTACCGGAGGGAAGGAAAATCTTCCCCAGGCTGACGGTGGAGGAAAACCTCGAAATGGGAGCCTTCAGTCTTAAGAGTCAGGAACGGATGAAACGAAACAAAGACTATGTCTTCGAACTGTTTCCCCGCCTTCTGGAACGGCGTAAGCAAAAGGGCGGCACTCTGAGCGGAGGCGAGCAGCAAATGCTGGCCATGGGCAGAGGGCTCATGTGCGATCCCAAAATCATGCTTTTGGATGAACCGTCCATGGGGCTGGCACCAATGATGATTCAAACCGTATTTGACATCATCAAGAAACTAAGAAGTGAAGGAATCACCATCCTTCTAGTGGAACAGAATGCAGGAAAGGCCCTGAAGCTTGCCAACAAGGGATATGTGCTGCAGACCGGCAGCGTTATCCTTTCTGGTACAGGGGCAGAACTGCTGAAAAATGACATGGTCAGAGAAGCTTATCTGGGTTGATCTTTCTCAATCGGGCATACGCAATTACGAAATAGAAGCCGCTATCATCTCTGAAATAGAGATGATAGCGGCTTCTGTTTTTTTGTTTGGAGGACAGAAAGCAAAAAAATTGGCAGAATTCAAAAATGACTAAGGGGGATTGACAATTTAAAAACAACATGCTAATATTATAATTCCGATTAATCATATATGAATTGTTGTATATGAATGATGGAGCGATCGGAAGGATGTTATTAATATTAACCGAATAATTAAGAAAGGAAACAGTATTTTGGATTGGAATTTTATTGCGGAATATATGCCAATGTACATACAAGCAGCTTGGACGACGCTTGCGCTGGCCTTTTGGGGCATTCTGCTGTCTCTGATCATCGGTTTGTTCTGCAGCTTAACACTGTATTTTAAAATACCGGTTTTGAAACGTGTGACCACAGCCTATGTTGAATTGTCACGCAATACGCCGCTGCTGGTGCAATTATTCTTTTTATATTTTGGCCTTCCCAAAATTGGAATTCTCATCAGCTCTCAAAGCTGCGCAATCATCGGCCTGGCGTTTTTAGGAGGCAGTTATATGTCAGAAGCCCTTCGCAGTGGATTGGAGTCAGTGGAAAAGGGTCAGGTGGAAGCAGCGCAGAGCATCGGGCTCAACCAGAGTCAGATTACCCGTTATGTCATCCTGCCTCAGGCAGTGTCTGTTTC
>JAQSXD010000467.1 GCA_029266295.1 Bacillota bacterium
CTCTTGCTCAGTATGCCAGTGGATTTTGACGGCGCTTTCTTCGATGTCCGTGATGATGCAAACCCCGATTCCTCCATATAGAACAAAATCACCTGTTTTGTACAATTGACTTCACCTCTTTCCACTTCTTTTGAAGGAAGCGATGATTGAAACGACCAGCTTTGTGCTGGGATGAATCAACGCTCTTCAGTAAGGGGTTTCGCTGTATACTTTCATTATTAACCAATCAGGCAGTTTTCATGATAAAAATACAGATGTTTCCTGAAAGAAGTGCGTTTTTTCAATGAATACAGCTTCGAGGTCTGTTTTGCCGGTGCATAAAAACGGATCAAGGGGTTACATTAATAACTGGAGGTGAATCGAATGGATTATAAAAATGTACAGAGTGCCAAACGTGAGGGCATGATGGATATGCCGTCAGAAACGGATATCGATTACGAAAAGGAAGATGATGAAGTGCTGAAGAAGCTTGGGAGACAGACAGAAGACTAATCTTTTCTGAGAAATTGGCATCAGGAGCGGTGCAGGTCTTATTCAACCAAAAGTTTCTTGAGGTAATATCAGGAATAGAATCATCGAAAAGCGCATCTGTCGGAAAGAATGCGCTTTTTTTATTTAAAAGAATCATTGCAATTACATAGTTTCAATTGAAAGAATGCGGAAAAACGGATTCATTTGAAGATTTTTTTTCGATGTGTTATACTAAGGAAACACTGATTCATTCCGTGCGCATATCTAATCGGTTAATTTTTCCTGGGCTATCTGCGCACACTCCATTAAATTAGTGATTCCCTAATATTGTTATACGGAATGCTTGACTTTAGAGATAAAAAGACACTGGACAAAAGGAGGTGTAGTATGAAGGAAATAATGCTTAAAATAATTGGAAAGCAAGTGACTTCGGATACGGAAGAAGAACAGCTGGAGTTTGTGACCGAAGGCAAATACTATGAGAAAGACGATTCCGTTTATTTGCTTTACGACGAAAGTGAATTTTCCGGTATGGAGGGTTGTACAACCAGCCTGAAAATTACAGGTGAAAATATAAAGATGAAACGATTCGGCGAAAACATCAGACTGGACACGGAAATTGAGTTTGAAAAAGGGAAACGATTCAAAGGGTATTATGATACCCCTTTCGGCTCAGTTGAAATGGAGGTTCTGACAAATGATGTTGTGAATAATATTGTAAGGAAAGAAGGAAAAGGGAAGCTCAATATTGATTACAATATCAGCCTGAGAGGGCTGTCGGAAGGCAGAAGCATTCTAGACATCGAGATTATCTAGGTGCGGGTTAGAAAATAAGTGATTAAGGGGGAAATGAGATTGGATCCATATAAGACAAGGAAAATAGCGAAGGTAATCGCTTTTATTATCGTGATCGCGATGCTGATCACTTCGTTCTCCTTCGTATTCTATATTCCGGGGCTGTTCCTAGGTCAAGGAGTGGTTTATGCGGCGTCTAGTGATGAAAATTTGGACAAACAGCTGCAGGAGCTGAAAGAATATATGGAGTACATTAAGAAAAACTACAAGGATGATATTACTTATAAAGAATTGATTGACGGCGCCTTTGAAGGGGTCGCCTACGCGCTGAATGATCCCTACAGCATTTACTATGGTGCAACAGGAGAGGGCGAAGCGTTCGTTGAAACGGTAACCGGCGAGTATTCCGGCGTAGGACTAAGCCTGGAAAACTATGATGGCAAATGCCGCGTCGTATCACCCATACCGGGAACACCGGCAGAAAAATCGGGAATTAAAGCCGGAGATGTGATCACTAAAATCGACGGTAAAGATATTTCGGGAAAATCTCTGGATCAAGCCGCAAAGATGATGCGGGGCGCAGAAGGAACAAAAGTAACCATTACTGTGGACCGCAGCGGACAAGTGCTCAGCTTTACGCTTACGAGAGCGAAGATCAAGAATGTATCGGTTCATACCAAACTGCTTGACAACAAGATGGGTTACATTCAGATTACAAGCTTTGACAATGACTCCAATCAGGAGTTTGCAGCGGCGCTGGCCGAGCTGGAAAAACAGGGAATTAAGTCTCTGGTGATCGACATCAGAAATAATCCAGGCGGATTGGTCAATGTTGCTTTGGACATTGCAAATCAGCTGATGCCAAAAGGACCGATCACGCACTTTGAACGGCAGGGTGAAGTCATAGAGTCTTATTCTGCAGACGGAACTTCCGACTTTGATCTCCCCTTGGTGTTGCTCGTGAACGAGGGCAGTGCCAGCTCCTCGGAAATCCTTGCCGGAGCGCTGCAGGACAGCAAGACAGCAACCCTTGTTGGAACCAACACGTATGGCAAAGGCGTTGCCCAGCAGGTGGTGTCCTTTGAAGACGGCTCCGAGTTGAAACTGTCCATGTTTTACTTCATGACCCCAAATAAACATAAGATTGATCATGAGGGAATTACACCTGACTACACCATTCAGAACGCTGCAAACAGCGATGGGGAAAAGCTTGCAAAGGAATATCAGACCTTTGCTCCGATGAGTGAAAAGGTGAAGCCTACACTGGGATCTGTTGGCCTAAACGTCTTCGGCGCGCAGCAGCGGCTCAAGATGCTTGGTTATTCGGTGAACCCGACGGGAACCATGGATGACGGTACCGTTTCAGCGGTTAAGAAATTCCAGCAGGAAAGAGGTCTCTATGCTTATGGAACACTGGACTATTCAACAATGACGGCCATTGACAAAGCTGTTATT
>JAQSXD010000055.1 GCA_029266295.1 Bacillota bacterium
GCAAAACTGGTCTCTCATCATCTGGTTTAAAACCGGAAGCTGCCGTACCGAGTCCAGCTGCATATGCCCCTCGTAATCTTCTAAATGAATATCCATCCATGGGTTGCTCATAATTCACAAGCTCCTTTGCTATATCTTTAAAAATCTAAATCTCCATTTCTTCGAATCAAATCCCGGTACCAATAGCCGGAGTCTTTGATGATGCGCCGCTGAGTATCGTAATCGATATAGGTAAGACCGAAGCGCTCGTCATAACCGGAGTGCCATTCGAAATTATCGGTCAGACTCCAGTGGAAATAACCCTGAAGAGGAATCCCTTCTGCTGCAGCCTCCTGTAATTTTATCAGATATCGAGTCAAGAAATCAACCCGGTCAGCGTCATGCACCGAACCATCCAAAAAAATTCGGTCATTACAGCTCTGTCCGTTCTCCGTTATGATGATGGGCAGGCCATACCGTTTGTAGAGGAATTTGGGTCCGTAATACATACACGCAGGAGTGATGGGCCATTTTAAAGCCGTTCTGGGAAATCCGGGGGCTTTTTTAATTCGGTTGCCTTTTTTGTCAACGGGTATGCCGTTATAGACGTTCAGGCCGATCAAATCCATTGGCTCGCTGATTGTTCTACGGTCTGCATCGGATATGGTTTCATTGAGGACACGGAATGCGGCCATATCGTCGGGGTAGATTCCTGCAACGGCTGCGTCTAGAAGCCATGTGTGGGAAAACGTCCAATCTTCGTCCAGACGGAAGGTGGCATCGTATGCCGCTTTCTCGGCAGTGTGCCCCAACCAGTCCACTGAGGCGTTATGTCGCTGAGGAGAAAGCGCTTTTTCATTTCGCGCTTCAGCATTTCGGACTTCGGGGAAGCATATCTTGCCTGTTGAGGCAAGACCGATCTGAAGGGGTGAGGAACTGACGCTGCGCATGGCGGAAATTGCACCGCCGTGAGCCAGAAGCGCATGGTGAACACATTGCACCGCTGCCTGCTGTGAAAGCATCCTTCCCGGGGCGTGTAGCGCTGAAACGTATCCAAGACCGATAAAGCATTGGGGTTCGTTGAGTGTGATATAATGCTTAACTCGTCCGTCAAAATGACGAGCGATCTCTTCTGCATAACGAATGAAAGCGTCGGCGGTATCCCTGCACCGCCAACCTCCGCTTCGTTCGAGAGCAAGGGGGAGATCCCAGTGATAGAGGGTGATAAAGGGTGTGATTCCCGCGTCCAGCAGGCCATCTACAACCCTGTCGTAGTAAGCAAGGCCTTTTTTGTTCATACTGCCCTTGCCATCGGGGAAAATGCGAGGCCAGCTGATAGAGAATCGATAGGACTTAAGTCCTATCTCTTTCATGACCGCTAGGTCTGCTTCGAACCGTTGGTATGCATCCGCAGCGATATCGCCGGTTTCGTCTCCCCGGATGTGACCGGGAGTATGGCAAAATTCATCCCAGATGCTTGGACCTTTATTGTCCTTCTTCCAGGCGCCTTCGATCTGATAGGCTGCGCTTCCTGCGCCCCAAAGAAAATCAGGTGAAAATATCATAAAAAACCTCCGAAAGGTGCTGCACGAAGCAAGCGCTTCCTAATATTCTACTTCCACAGAAACCTCGCCGCTGAAGTTTGCAGGAATAATGTTACCGTCAACCGGCTTGCCGTTTACAAGAAGCTTAGGAACGGACTCGCCTGTTCTGCGTCCGTGGATGATGTAGCGGGTGCCGCGGAAATTTCTCTCTGCTTTGAATTCGTTGATCTCATCGGGCAGACAGGGACAGATTTCAAGTCCGTCATAGTGGGCTTTGATCCCCAGGATGTATTGACTGATGTTCACGTATGCCCAGGAGGCTGTGCCCGTAAGCCAGCTGTTCTTTGCTTCGCCGCTTCTGCTGCTTTCCCTTCCTGCAATCATTTGGCTGTATATGTATGGTTCTGTACGATGGATATCGCTTTTGTATTCTGTATAAGCAGGGGAGATGCGTCTGTATGCATCAAACGCTGCATTTCCGTCCCCCAGTACCGTATGCGCAATGCTGACCCATGGGTTATTGTGGCAGAAGATTCCGCCGTTTTCTTTGTAACCGGGGGGATAGCTGGTGATCTCGCCCAGCTCCTCGTGATATCTGGTGTAGCACGGATTCAGGAGTTGTATGCCGTGCTCGCCTTCCAACCGCTCTTTCACACTCTTTAACGCTTTATCGGCATAGCCTTCCTTGACGCCAATCCCTGCCATGACACAAAAGCCCTGGGGCTCGATGAAAATCTGACCTTCTTCGCAGACCTGGCTTCCTACAGGATTCTCGAAAGCGTCATAAGCCCGCAGGAACCAATTTCCGTCCCATCCATGCGCTAGCACAGCCGTTTCGATTTCTGATACAGCCCTCTGCACGGGTTCCAGATCCTTACCATAATCGGAAAGGCGTTCCTTACCATAACGTTTACAAAGTTCTGTGTACTCTCTGCCATAGAGTACGAACATGGCTGCGATGAGGATGCTTTCTGCCTTGCCGCTTTCAAAATTGGCGCAGGTCTGGAAGCTCTCTCCCGGAATGGTGGAAAAACAGTTGAGGTTGAGGCAGTCGTTCCAGTCGGCTCTTCCGATGAGCGGCAGGCCGTGGGGACCGCGGTGTTCTATTGTATAAGTAATACTACGCCGAAGATGCTCAAAGAGCGGACGCTCACTTCCTTCCTGATTGTCAAAGGGCACCAGTTCTTCCAGAATGGAATTGTCTCCCGTTTCCCTGACGTATGCGGCAGTACAGGCGACAAGCCATAGGGGGTCGTCGTTGAAGCCGGAACCAACGTCGGCATTGCCTCGTTTTGTCAAAGGCTGATACTGATGATAGGTGCTGCCATCTTCAAATTGAATGGAGGCAATATCCAGAATCCTTTTTCGTGCACGGTGGGGAATGAGATGGACAAAGCCCAGGAGATCCTGGCAGCTGTCACGGAATCCCATGCCGCGTCCTGTTCCGCTTTCAAAGTAGCTGGCACTCCGGCTCATGAGGAAGGTAACCATGCATTGATAGGGATGCCAGATGTTCATCATCCGGTCCAGTTCCTGATGTCCGCTTTGAAGAGAGAATTTTTCCAAAAGCCCCGTCCAGTGCAGGCTCAATTGATCCAGCGCAGATAAAACCGCAGTTTCAGTCGAAAAGGCTGCGATCATTTCCTTTGCTTTTGTTTTGTTGATCTGATTTGGACCCTCCCATTTTTCTTGGGGGTCATTCTCCGCATAACCGAGCATATAAAGCAGGGTTGTGCTCTCACCAGGCTGTAGCGTCACTTCTACCGACTGGGAGGCAATGGGTGCCCAACCGCTGGCTAAGCTGTCCCTGCTCCTGTTTTCTTTTACTGCTGCGGGTAAACTCCAATCTCCCATGGGACCAAGAAAAGCGTCCCGATCCGTATCGAAGCCTTTTGCTTCAGCATTGACATGGAAAAAAGCGTAGTGGTTTCGGCGCTCTCTGTATTCTGTCTTATGATAAATGGTGCTGCCATCTTGCTCGATTTCGCCGATGGAAAGATTGCGCTGGAAGTTCTGTGCATCGTCCACCGCATTCCAAAGACACCATTCGACCGCACTGAATACAGTCAGCCTTTTTTCCTGGTCCGAATGATTGGTGAGTTTCATATAGTTTAGCTCACAATCGGCACCCAAAGGAACAAAAAATGTAAGACTGCATGCAAGGGCATCCTTTTCACTTTCGATTACAGTGTACCCAAGGCCGTGGCGGCAGCGATAGCTGTCGAGCTCCGTTTTTGCAGGAAGATAACCGGGACTCCAAGTGCAGGCGCCGTCATTTATGTAATAGAACCGGCTGCCGGTATCGGCGGGAATTCCGTTGTAACGGTAACGGGTCAAGCGTCTGAGCTTCGCATCCTTGTAAAAGGAATAGCCTCCGCCGGTATTTGATACGAGACTGAAAAAACCTTCGCTGCCCAGATAATTGATCCATGGCAGAGGCGTCTTTGGGGTAGTGATGACATATTCTCGGTTGACGTCGTCGAACATTCCGTACTGCATTTTGCTTTTTCTCCTTTAAAACGAGGTGTATTATGAATGAAATCCTAAACAAAGCTTGAATTTCAGGCGTTTATATGCTAATCGTAAATATGATTAATCTACGTAATCGTTTAAGTTCACTGATATTTTACATAAGATATTAATGAATTACAAGAACTTTTTTTGACGATAGACATAAATAATATGTTGGGAAATAAGGGATATAAGATTTTTTGGAAAATTATAAAAGGGTATTGCAATTTTTAACGCAATAAGATATACTCGTTTACGTAAACGATTAAGAAAACCTTGTCCTTTTTCATCCCATAGGCTATAATGAAGTGAGATAAATGCCAATACATAACACGGAGGGTTTGCCTATGGTTTCGATGAAGGACATCTCAATAAAATGCGGGGTATCGGTTGCCACTGTCAGCAAAGCGCTGAACGGGCAAAGTGATATAGGCAAACAGACAGCATTTCACATTCGAAAGGTCGCCAAAGAAATGGGATATTTCCCCAATGCGGCTGCACGTGCACTGAAGACCAACCGCACAAACAACATCGGCGTTTTATTTGTCGATAAAATGCAAAGCGGCCTCATGCACGAATATTTTTCTTCCTTACTGAACAGCATCAAAGCCGAAGCGGAACGAGGCGGCTATGATGTCACCTTTATCAGCAGCAATATCGGACAGTCTAAAATGAGCTATCTGGAACATTGCCGCTACCGCGCCTGTGATGGCGTAGTCATCGCCTGTGCTGATTTCAACGATCCAAGCGTAGTCGAGCTGGTGCAGAGTGAGATACCGGTGGTCACCATAGACCATGTGTTCAATGATAAAACTTCTATTCTCTCAAATAACGTCAGAGGGGTAAAGGATCTGGTTGAATTCCTTGCAGAACAAGGACATAGAAAGATCGCCTTTATCCACGGTGAGGACACATCCGTTACACAAAAGCGGATTGCAAGCTTCTACCGTACCTGCCAGGAACTTGGAATAGCGGTTCCTGATCATTATGTGAAAAGCGCACTGTATCACGATCCGGCTTCCAGTGGTGAAGCCACCAAGGAGCTGCTTGCTCTGACGGATCGGCCCACTTGCATCATGTATCCTGATGACTTTTCCTTTATGGGAGGCAGGAATGTGCTGGATGAAAGGGGTTTGAAAATTCCGGAGGATATCAGTGTTACTGGGTATGACGGCATCTTTCTGTCGCAAATTCTCCAGCCAGCCCTTACCACGGTCAGGCAGGATACCATCAGCATCGGCAGGGAAGCGGCCGCCAGGCTGATAGAAAGCATAGAAAATCCCAAGGCAGCTGTGGCCGAGCAGGTCATGATAGACGGACAGTTGCTCCCGGGGAACTCGGTAAAGCGGATCACCTGACAATCGGAGGCTTTGAAAGTAGTTGCCTCCAATATGAAGCAGAGCATCATTGGGTAATAACCACCTAAATAAAGCATGCTATATACCCTCCTTTGACAAAGTTCAACACGGTTTGCAAAGGCAAATTTGCCCATTGCCGTTGTTAGCTTTTCGTCAGCATAGGAACACTATGCTAGAGAAAAGCTGCCTAGCCACTGAACAAATTTGCCGTCTGCAAACTCATTCAGTTGACTCAAGGACCTGAGCGGTTGAAATATGAGTGCCGGCTAGGCCGCAGGACGCCGCGTTACTGGACGTAACGCAAGGACGAGAACACCGTCGGCGCTCATATTTCATCGCCTCAGGCGTGTTGTACCTTGTCAAAGGAGGGTAAAAGGAGGAGGAAGAACTATGAAAGTAAAGAAAATGCTTGCACTGTTTCTGGCGTTGATCATGCTGGTATCCATGGCAGCCTGCGGCTCGTCCGGAGAACCTGCTGCGCCCGAAAACGGAGGAGACACACAAGGTAAGGTTCTGAACATCTACTGCTGGAATGAAGAGTTTCAATCCCGCTTCACCGATTATTTCGAGAAGCCTGGTCTGATTCCGGAAGGTGTGAAGGTAAACTTTGTGATCACTCCAAATCAGGATAATGCGTATCAAAATGCTCTGGATGAAGCTCTGCTCAAGCAGGACAGCGCTGCAGCCGACGACAAGATCGACATTTTCCTGGTCGAAGCTGACAATGCTCTCAAGTATGTTAACACCGACTATACGCTGGATGTCGTAAACGATATCGGGCTCACGGAAGCTGATCTTGCTGATCAATATCAGTATACTCGTGATATCGTTACTGACAGCAACGGCAAGCAGAAGGGAACCACCTGGCAGGCAACACCCGGTCTATTTGCTTATCGCCGCTCCATTGCCAAAGATGTTCTTGGAACCGATGATCCGGCGCAGGTTCAGTCAGCGCTTTCGGACTGGGATAAATTTGACAAGGTGGCCGAGCAGGCTGCCGGCAAAGGGTACAAAATGCTGTCCGGCTACGACGATTCTTTCCGTACTTTCAACAACAACATTGTAAAGCCGTGGGTTGATTCAAGTAACAAGATTGTCATTGATCCTAATGTTATGCGATGGATCGATCAAACCAAGCTTTATACTGACAAAGGTTATAATAATAAAACATCTCTGTGGGCTCCAGAATGGGCTGCCGACCAAGGTCCTGCGGGCAAGGTCTTCGGCTTCTTCTACTCCACATGGGGAATTAACTTCACACTTCTTGGAAACTCACTGGCAACGCCTGAGTCCGAAGGAGGCAAGGCAGAAGTTGGCAATGGAATCTTTGGTGATTACGCCGTCTGCCAGGGACCGCAGAACTATTACTGGGGCGGAACATGGATCTGTGCCGCTGCCGGAACAGACAATGTGGATCTCGTCCGCGACATTATGTATACGCTGACCTGTGATCCGGTAACCATGAAAAAGATCACCGAGGACACACAGGATTACACCAATAACATTACGGCCATGAATGAACTTGCAAAAAGCGACTTCAAATCGGACTTCCTGGGAGGACAGAACCATATTGCACTCTTTGCCGAGGCCGCACCGAAAATCGATATGAAAAACATTTCACCTTATGATCAGGCCATGACGGAACAGCTCAGGCTGGCCTTCAAGGATTACTTTGACGGCAAGGTGACAAAGGAACAGGCCTTCGACAACTTCTACAGAGCAGTAATCGAGAAGCATCCGGAGCTTACCAGATAGAACGGAAGCTGTCCAAAGGCGGACAGTGACAAAAGCTGATAACGCACGATATAGCAGATACATGCTCTATCGTGCGTGCTTATTCCAGATCGTTTCAACTTTATTTCAGATATCCAGGCATCGCTTAATGAAGGACAATACATAAAAGAATGCAAAGCTGCAGAGTGAGATGTTCCTTCAGTTGATGCTTATGGCGGATTAATACGATTGAGGTGAAAAAATGAATTCCGTTCACAATCAGGCAACAGCTGTCCGCAAAAAAATCGGATCCATCAGCTATGCAAAATGGGGCTACATATTTCTGATCCCGTTCTTTCTCGTTTATGTTGTGTTCTCGTTTGTGCCCCTGATTTCTATTTTCTACAATAGTTTTTTCGAGAACTACATGTCTGGCCTTAAACAGGTCGGGCCCAATTTTGTCGGGTTAGAAAATTATGCGAACCTTTTCGAGAATGATCTCGGCAAATACTTCTACAACACATTGCTGATCTGGGTACTCGGCTTTATTCCGCAGATTACCATCTCGCTGCTTCTTGCGAGCTGGTTTACAAACCTGCGTTTACGCCTGAGGGTAACAGGGCTTTTTAAAACGATTATTTATTTGCCGAATCTGATCATGGCATCCGCCTTTGCACTGCTCTTTTTCGTACTGTTTTCTGATGCAGGACCGATGAATGACGTTTTAATGCATCTTGGAATCATCGATCAGCCATATCGCTTTTTATCTGAGGTTGCAGGTACGAGAGGCCTGGTCATAGCCATGAACTTTTTGTTATGGTTCGGCAACACCACAATCCTGCTCATGGCAGCAATCATGGGAATCGATAACTCTCTGATTGAAGCTGCTGAAATCGACGGGGCAAAATCGTTTCAGATGTTTCGGCTGATTACAATGCCACTGATCAAGCCGATTCTCATCTATGTGATGATCACTTCTATGATCGGCGGACTCCAGCTCTTCGACGTTCCTCAGATTCTAACCAACGGCAGCGGTAATCCAGACAGAACAAGCACCACGCTGATTATGTTGCTGAACAACCATTTGTACAGTAAGAATTATGGTTTGGGCGGAGCGCTCAGCGTCATTCTTCTCATTGTCAGCGCAGTTTTGAGTTTGCTTGTGTACGATTCCATGACGAGAGAACAGAGGTTGGAGAAGAGGGAGAAGAAACGGATGAAGGAGGGTGCGGGACAATGAATAAAAAGCTTAGCAATGCTGCGCGTTTACAGTTGAAACTTTCAAGAGCATTCTGCTACATCATTTTAACATTAATTTCGGTGATGTGCCTTCTCTCCTTTTATGTACTCATCATCAATTCCACCAGATCGCATCCTGATATCCTCAGAGGATTTTCCTTTCTGCCCGGAAAGTCATTTTTCTATAATCTGAAAAGTCTGATGGCAAACGCAAACCTGCCTGTCGTTCGGGCGGTTTTCAACAGTTTGTTTGTATCGGGATGTACTGCTTTGGTAACGACATACTTCTCGGTACTGACGGCATTTGCCATCCACGCTTATGATTTCCGGTTCAAACGGGCTGCGTTTGCCTTTATTCTGATGATTATGATGGTTCCGTCTCAGGTGACCGCACTTGGCTTTGTGCGTCTTATGGGGACGTTCAACCTGATCGATACATTTATTCCGCTGATTGTACCCTCTGTTGCATGCCCTATTGTGTTCTTCTTTATGAAACAGTACATGGAGGCGTCATTGCCCATTGCAATCGTTGAGGCTGCCAGAATAGATGGTTCCAACGAGTTTCGTACCTTCAACCTTATTGTACTTCCTATTATGAAGCCTGCTATTGCAGTGCAGGGTATCTTTAGCTTTGTCACCGCATGGAATAATTACTTTGTGCCGTCGCTGATCTTGAAATCAACAGAGAACAAGACCGTTCCGCTTCTGGTCGCACAACTTCGAAATGCTGACTTTCTGAAGTTTGATATGGGGCAGGTCTATATGCTGATAACAATTGCCATCGTACCAATTGTTATTGTTTATCTGCTGCTTTCAAGATATATCATAAGGGGTATTGCTCTTGGCAGCGTGAAAGAATAGCGCTTTTCTCCTCAAAATAAATTTATTATAAGACTCGTACTCTACGTTGCAGCAATCACAGCTCCTCAAATAAAAAAGCACTTTGATTTTCAAAAACAAAGTGCTTTTTTATGCTTCGAATGCAGAAAAATCAAAAAATGATGCTTGACAACAGATCTGGTTATGGATAATATAACGGTATGAGAAAATGAGAACGTTTTCACTGAAAGGTGGTAGGATATGGCTGCGACAATTTTAGATGTAGCAGATTTGTGCGGATATTCTAAAGCAACTGTTTCCCGTGCGTTTGCCAGCCCGGATCAGGTTGCGGAGAAAACGCGACAAAGGGTATATGACGCTGCTCGTGCATTGAATTATACGCCTGATGCCATTGCGCGTGCCATGGTACGAGGGCGTACGGATAACATCGGATTTGTAATCTATGAAAAGCAGTATCCTGTAGTGCTGAATCCCTTTTATTCCCCGATTTTTGAAAGTGTACTGCAGACATGCGCACGAAAAGGGTATAGCCTTTTTATCTCGTCTGATCGGGATTTACGTTTGCCTAATGGACAGACCTGCGTGAAAAAGCAAATGGATGGGATTATTCTTGCCGGTCAATCCGATGCACAGATGGTAATGGATCTAAGACGGCAGAATATGCCGGTTGTAGTGCTCAACAACGCAATTGATGTAGACGATTTGACCTGTGTTACGACCGATCAGTATGGCGGTGCGCTGCTTGCCATGCAGCATCTGACCCAGCGAGGGCATCGCAAAATCGGGATTATCGCAGGCGCTTTCTCGCCCCACGTATGCACTTCCCGTTACAATGGCTATTGTGATGCATTGAGAGAGATCGGACAGACGATTGATTATCGCTATGTTCAAACGATAGAGCCAACAGCAGAGCATGCCACACAGTGTGCGTCCATGATGCTGTCTCTGCCCGACCGACCCACCGCTATTTTCTGTACCAATGATACAATCGCAGTGGGAACGATGAAGGCTGCACTGCGTGCAGGATTAAGAATCCCCCAGGATCTTGCCATTGTGGGTTTTGATGATAGTGAAATCAGCCATCTCGTTGAACCGGAACTGACCACGGTGCGGGTGGATAAGGCTGCCATGGGCCGCATTGCGGCAGAGCAACTGGTTGCTCAAATTGAAGGAGAGCAGCCCCAAAAGCAAGTAATTCAAACGGCGGTAGAGCTGGTGGTACGACAGACAACTTAACGGAACGCTGTTTAGCATCCTTTGTTTTGACGAAACACGAACTATGGTGAGGTGTGTATTGGAAGTAACATTTATTAATGTAGGCTATGGTGATGCGATTTTAGTGCAATCAAATGGATTTACACTGCTGCTAGACGGCGGCAGCGCAATGGCAGGGGAGTTTGAAGAGTTTCCGTTCCGGATCCCTGCGGCAGAGTACATAAAACAAACAGGTCTGTCAAAGATCGATCTGATGATTCTGTCACATATTCACGAGGATCATATCGGAGGGTTAGAGGCTATTTTCGATCAGATTTCAGTAGGCGAAATTCGCTTGCCCTATAATCCTGCTTTATTTTCGAAATCGAAGACGCTGGCTGCTGATGGTTCTGTACCGCCCAGTGTTCATCTCTTCACTTCTGCACTTCATGCGGCAATCCGTATTCTGGAATTGGCGAAACGTCAGGCTATTCCTGTGGAAGTGTTGCAAAACGGAGATCGGATCTTCTTGCCGCAAGGCATCGTACTGACTGTACTTGCGCCATCCTCAGAAACGAGGCAGACTTTTGAGAACCTGCTTGAAGAGGCATTGACAGCAGATGACTCCACAAATGCGCTTCTTGAACTGGATCGAACCGCAAACGACAGCAGTCTGCTTCTCAAGCTTACTGCGGAAAACACCGCATTGTTGCTGGCAGCAGACCAGTGCCCTGACAAATGGAATCCAGAGTTCTTTTCGGCGCTCGAAAATGTAAACGTTCTCAAATTGCCGCACCATGGTCAAAAGGACAGTATAAGCGAAGAAGTTTTTTCTAAAATCCCGCTGACTCATGTCATTACAACGGCATCTTCCGATCGGCGTTATCAAAGTGCAAACCCAGAGGTATATAGTACCTTATTGCGCCTACATCCGAATGTGACGCTACTTTTTACAGATGAACGGGACTATCCCCCTTATTTCCAAAACCCTGAAGGCGCACGCGCCATTAAGCTTGTGATTGATTCCCGTGGGATTCACACGGAATTTATCAGATAAATTTGTTTTGATAAGAATGGAGGAATTACAATGAAAAGCTCGATGAAACGATTCTTCACCGTCCTTCTGGCATTAGCTCTGCTGATATCGGTGACAGCCTGCGGTGCAAAACCTGCGGCAAACGGCTCAACGTCGGAAGATAGTGAAAAACCTGCAGACGGCTTCCCTGAAAAGCAGGTTACCATCATTATGCCTTGGAGTCTCGGCGGCGGACCGGACACCATTGCACGTCAGATTGCATCCTATGGTGAAAAATACCTTGGCGTACCTGTCATTGTGGAAAATAAGACTGGTGGCGCAGGAACAATTGCAATGGCAGCTGCGCTGCAGGCTGCGGACGACGGTTATTCTATGATCGTAGCAAACGGCCCGTTATTCTCACTGACACCAAGCTTTCAGAACGTTAATTATTCAATCGATGATATAACACCGCTTATCGGCATGCGTGAAGTTGAATTCGTTGTTTTATCAAACCCGGGTAAGAGCGGAATCGAAACCTTGGATCAGCTCAAAGAGTATGCAGCATCAGGAAAAACCATAAAATATGCCACCACCGGAGGGCCGGGAAATGACAGCTTTACAATGATTTCAGTGCTCTTCAAGCGCTTGGGACTGCCGGCAGAAGCCGTTCCTTATGACGGCGGTCAGGATGCGATCAATGCACTGGCTGGTGGGCATGTGGACATTGCCATTGGATCCCCTCCTGTCTATCGCGATTATGTTAAGAGCGGCGAGCTTGCCTGTCTTGGTACCTTTATCCCCGATGGCATAGAGGTTGATGGAATCGGCAGGATTCCTTCCTTCAAGGAGCAGGGAATTGATGCAGAATTTATCGGTATGGACTATTTTGCAGTAAGATCCAGTGTGGATGACGCAAAGAAAAAGGTTCTGACCGAATTTATTCAGAAGGTTTATGAGGATCCAGAGTTCCAGAAATTTATGTCTGAAATGGGAATGAAGGCATGGGACGGTACCGAAACTGAAATCCTTCAAAAGATTGATGAACAGAGCAAGTCCATGGAAGATTACATCACACTCCTCAAATAACAAAATAATAAGCTTACTGTGCGGCGGGGAGACCTGCTTTCCGAAAGGGTCTCTCTGCCGCACCCGTGAAACCGAGGTGATCGCATGAAACTGAAATACAATTCGGAAATTATTTCGGGGTCAGTGTTCTTGGTCG
>JAQSXD010000056.1 GCA_029266295.1 Bacillota bacterium
GGAGATTTCCAACTCGTTTTTATATTGTTTGATCTGTTCTCTTATGACCGCACTGATTTCTTCTGGTCTTAAATTCATATGTGCAAGTCCTCCTTATTTTTTCGCCTTTTCATTTCGCCGTTTTAAACCAATTGATGTAAACCAGCAGCGAATCGATGCGTCTTTTATTGAGATCTGAGGCTTTCTCCAAGGTCATCGAGATGCTTTCTAACCGTTGCGTCGATAACCTTACCCTCAATGAAGATCCTGACTCCTCCGATGATTGAAGAATCGGTTCTGTTCTCAAGCTTTACTTTCTTTCGAATCAGCTTCCCTGTCTTTTCTTCAAAAGTAGAAAGCTGTTCCGCCGAAAGCGGCCCGACAGAGAATATGGTTCCCCTAGAGAACCCCTGACTTTCATCAATCAACTGCTTGAACCTGCGGACAATGTTTTCGAACTCTTTGGCTCTTCCCTTGTCAATCAAAATCCACAGCAGATGAATGAGCTCATCACTTATTCTCCCCGAAAAAATCTTTGTTATTGCCTGCTTTTTCTCTGCTGCAGAGACAACAGGAGTTTTGATGAACTCAAAAAATTCAGGTTCCCTTTTTAAGATACCCAAAACCTCCAGAGACTCCTGCAGGAGAATTTCCGTTTTATTTACATCGGATGCCGCCTCAAACAAGGCTTTTCCATATGTCATATCAACTGTTAATTCTGCCATCCCGAATTACCTGCCTGTTCTATCACCCGCTGAATAATCTCTTCCTGTCCGGCAGCATCCAGCTGCTTTTCAATGATTTTCTCAGCAGCATAAATTGCGAGACCTCCGATTTGTTGTTTCATCTCGACCACCGCTTTGAGCTTATCGCGTTCGATATCCCTATGTGCCTGCAGAATCATTTCGCTGGCCTTCCTGCTGGCATCGTCAACGATCTCTTTCGCTTGTGCCTCGGCTCTGATCTTGGCGTTCTTTATGATGTCTCTGCCTTCGCTCTCGATGTTTGCAAGCTGTCTTTTATATTCAGCCAGCTGCTCATCCGCAATGAGGTTTGTTCTGTCGGCCTGATCGAAAGCATCTTTTACCGCATTCTGACGGTCCAGCATGAATTGATGCACTTTTTCGAAGAAGAAACGCTTGAGTATGACATAGAGAATTAAGATATTCACAGCTACCATGAGCAAAGTCCAATCCAAATGGATTAGATCTGCGTATTTTTCCAAGGCATTTCCCTCCTTCCTTGCTTAAACTTAAATTTCAATGCTCTTGCGGCTGCTAGAGCATGCTGATGAAAGGATTCGCAAACAGGAGCACGATGGAAACGATGAACGCAAAGATACCTGTTGTTTCCGCAACGGCCTGACCAACCAGCATCGTCTTTAAAATATCTCCCTGTGCTTCGGGCTGTCTGGCTACGCCTTCTACCGCTTTGCCCGCTGCAAAACCCTGGCCAATACCGATACCCAAAATTCCGATCATTACGATGGCAGCTCCAAGTGCGGACATACCCAATACAAATGCTTCCGGTGTTACTAATGACATGATGATTTCCTCCTTAAATACATGTTTCGTCTTGTTAAATTATCTCCTAATGGTGTTCGTGCTTGATAATTCCATTGGAAATGAATACCATAGTTAACATTGTGAAGATAAATGCCTGGAGTCCTGCCTCGAAAATATCGAAGAAGAAGTTCGCAGGCAAAGGAATTCCGATGAGCAGGAATGGAATTGTAATTTCCATGCCTTCGGTGATTCCTTCCAGTCCTCCAAATAGCAACGCCATGATGATGACGCCTCCGGTAATGTTCCCGAACAGTCGGAAGGAGAGAGAGAGCGGAAATGCCAGCTCACCCACCATATTGATCGGCAGCATGAAGGGGTACGGAGAGGACAGATGCTTGATATATCCCTTCAAGGTCTGGGAGCGAATCGCGTTGTAATGGATCAGGACAAAAGTGATCCCGGCAAGTGCAAACGTCGTGTTGAGGTCGGCGGTTACCGGTCTTTGTTCAAAGAGCCCCAGCGAGTTTCCCAAGATTAAAAAAATGAACAGGGTTCCAATATAAGGTGCAAAGCGTATATTTTCCTTGCCCATGGTATTCGCAACCAAATTGTAGATGGATTCTACAATCCATTCGGCGAATGCCTGAGAGCCCTTGGGAATCCGTCTCATTTTCCTTGTGGATATGAAAGCAAAGGCAATCATAACGGCACTGACGATGAGTGAGTATAAAACCGTCTCAGTTATATTAATCCCGCCTATGCTGTAAATAATTCTCGGCCCAAGATGCATTCTAAACCTCCTTTTAGTCTATTTCTAGTTGTCTAGCTCCTCGTATTCTTTAAAATCATACCAGTGTTTTTTCGGCTGTAGTTCTTCAGGCTCTTCTCTGACAATTCTGCCTTTGGAAAATTCCGCTTTCAGTCCATGCAGATAGAACATTGCCAGCTTAAGGGTCAGATACCCCAGTGCCGTGCCCATTGCGCTGATTATGCCCACCTGAAGGGATGCAAAGAAACCAGCGCCGTAAATAGCCAACCGAATGAGATAACCAATAAAAGCCAGTGACGCATTGCGCCGCTTAAGCACGAACTGAAAGGTTAATGCCATAAGATTAAAATTCACAATTGCAATCGCGGTTCCCAGCGCGAGACCATATAAAAACTGAACATCAAATCCCAATATCGGAATTGATGCCAGTTCAACTATGGCGGAAACCATGATTCCATATTTAAAAATTCTGTTCTTAAAAGCCGTCAATCCATTCATTCTCAGCGTTTCCCCGGTTTTTTATGGTATTATACTATTATAATCCTAATATGTTAAATGTAAAGCATCGTTAAAAAATAAACATTCAGAATATTTCGTTATCTAGAAAAAAAAGCATCGCAAACCTTCTAATTCCAAAAGATTTGCGACGAAGTACCATGAATTTATGTGGATTTTTTACAAGAAATTACGACATTTTATGACATTTTTTCTAGTACTTTGTTCAACATTTAGACCTTATATTAAAGATCATGCACCAGATTGTTAAGCCATTTCTTGGATTTAAAGCGTTTATGACAGAGAATCACCTTGACGACCTCTTCAGCCTGCGCCATCAGAACCACGAAATAGATCGGAAGATGCAAATAGAGCGCCCCCAGGAACACAAGAGGAACTCCTATGAGCCAAACGGAGCCAACCTCTAAAAACATCGCGAATCTTGTGTCGCCGCCGCAGCGCATCGTTCCGACAATATTCAAGCCGCTGTAAATCTTCACCGGCATAAATAAGCCATAGACAGAGATAATCAGGAATGCATACATCTGCCCTTGGGGCGTGAAGTTAAACAAGCGTACAATCAGCTGCGACGACAGAATTAGTAAGGTTCCGGAAGCCATGCCGATGAGAATCCCAATCCGCAGAAGCCGCTTGGCAAGAGCAAAAGCGTAATCCATCTGTCCCATCCCGATTCGCTGTCCCACCAGAATCAATAAAGCATCCCCCAAACTGAAAATTGCTAATATAAAAAGAGTATTCAGGGTATTGCTTGCTTGAATTGCTGCAAATTCCGTTATGCCCATTCGTCCGTAGGCAGCATTGTAAGCCGCCATGCCCAGGCTCCACATAGCCTCATTGATCATGACAGGCACTGCGGTTACCATTATTTTAGCCACCATCGGACGATGCCATCCAAAAAATTCGTTCCATTTTCCCGCTACCAGATTTTTCTTACCAAAAACCACATACAAGACAAGGATCAATTCCAGCACCCTGGAAAGAGCTGTCGCCAGCGCTGCTCCTGTCACACCCAGCTTTGGTGCGCCAAAGCTTCCAAAGATAAAAAGATAGTTCAGGAACGTGTTGGTAGAAAAGACCACCATACTGATTTTCATCGGCAGATCGGTCTGCTGTGTGGTACGGAGGACAGCGGTAAAAGGAATCGTTACACTTAAGGTCAGAAAGCAGATGGCTGCAGTCCTCAGATAATCCTGTCCCAGCAAGGTGGCTTCCGGGATATCGGTGAAAATTCGCAGAACATAATGAGGAAAGAACATCGCAGGGATGAAGAACAGCATGCTGATTCCAAAACACAGCACTACAGCAAAGCCGGTAACTCGCCTCATACTCTTTAGGTCCTGCCTTCCCCAATACTGGGCCATAAAAGCAGCTGAACCGCTGACAAAACCAAACATGACCCCCCAATGAATGAAGAAAAACTGTGAAGAAAGCCCCACCGCAGCGAGCTCGACTTCACCCAGGCTGCCAACCATCAGGCTGTCAACAAGGCTGAGAGAAGATGCGATAAGGCTTTGTAATGCAATCGGCAGTGCGACCCTTATCAGGGTCCTGTAAAGTGACTTGTTTTCAATTGTGATCGGTTTGTTGTTCTCCATACGCCACCAGTATTTTAATGATCCTTTCGCAGGCATGCCCGTCCCCGTAAGGATTTACGGCGTGTGCCATCTTTTCATAGGCATTCTGATCGGCCAATAGCTCTTTGGCCATCTCATAGATGGTATCTTTGGATACGCCGGCAAGCTTCACAGTGCCCGCTTCTACCGCCTCTGGCCGCTCAGTTTCCTTGCGGACAACCAGAACGGGTTTTCCTAATGATGGAGCCTCTTCCTGCATTCCGCCAGAATCGGTAATGATCAGATAAGATTTGGCCATCAGATTTACAAAGGGCTGGTATTGCAGCGGCTCGATCAAATGAATCCTTCCAGTATTTCCAAGGATTTTATTTGCCGTATCCCGCACTTTTGGGTTCATATGCATGGGATAAATAATTTCAGTGTCTTCGAATTCATTGGCAAGGTCTCTGATGGCACCGAAAATTTGTTCCATATTTTCGCCGAGATTTTCCCGACGATGACAGGTTACTGTAATAACTCTGCGGTTTTCAAAGTCGATGTTCCGCAGGGTTTCATCCTCAAATTCATACGGTTTTCCGGCGACCTCAAGCAGCGCATCGATGACGGTATTCCCTGTTATAAAAATATCAGCGTCAGAAATCGCTTCCCGCAGCAGATTTTGCCGGTTTCGTTCCGTGGGTGCAAAGTGCAAATCAGCAATATGTCCCGTCAGAACCCGGTTCATCTCCTCCGGATAAGGAGAATATTTATCGTAGGTTCTTAGACCTGCTTCTACATGTCCGACTTTTACTTGCTGATAAAATGCTGCCAGTGCCGTTGCAAAAGTTGTGGTAGTGTCACCATGAACCAAAACGATATCCGGTTTTTCTTTCTGAAACACCTCTTCCAGTCCCATGACCACATTGGATGTAATCTGGCTGATGGTCTGATTCTGTTTCATAATATTTAAATCGTAATCCGGAACGAGGTCAAAGAGTTCTAAAACCTGATCCAGCATCTGACGATGCTGGGCTGTAACACATAAAACTGCCTCGATTCCCGGCTCTTCTTTCATTTTCTTAACGAGGGGCGCCATTTTGATCGCTTCCGGTCTGGTGCCGAATACAGTTAGTACCTTCATACTATGACTCCTTTTTCTTCTTTTGCTTCTTTTCGATTACTTCCGTATTGACCGCCTTAATGTTCAGCCCTGAGCTGTTGGGGTCCGTCAGGAATACATAGATAAAGGTAGCCGCAATCACTACCAAGAGTCCGGATTCAATGAGCAGATCCCTGCTCATCAAAATCGCCGCTCCGCCCATAATCCCGCTGATGCCGTAAAGGGTAAGCACCGTTCGTCGCTGTCCCAGTCCCACAGCCATAATTCTGTGGTGAAGATGGCCTTTATCTGCCTCCATAATCGGCCGTTTGTTAATCAGACGCCGTAAAATTGCAAACGCTGTGTCGAAGATTGGCAAACCCAAAACCAGAACCGGCACTACCGTGGCGACCATGGTGGTGCTTTTCATAGGACTCATTACTGATAACCCGGCAAGCATGAAACCCAGGAAGAGCGAACCGCCATCTCCCATGAAGATCCTCGCGGGATTAAAGTTATAGGGAAGAAATCCAGCGGCACTGCCTGCAATAGCCAGCAATGCAAGGCAAACCTCCACTTCAGACGGATCATGGATAAAAGCCGCGTAGGCAATGGAGATGGATGCAATAAATGAAACGCCCGCAGCAAGTCCGTCAAGACCGTCAATCAGGTTGATGGTATTGGTAATGCCTACGACCCAGATCACTGTAATCAGAAGGCTGATAAACCATGGAAAGTAATAGTACCCCTCTCCGAAGGGATTGCTGATAAAATCGATCCTTACACTGAACTGGAATAGAATGACCGCACAGAGGATCTGAAAGCCAAGTTTAATCTTTGCCGGCATTCCCTTCAGGTCATCAATGATTCCTACAAGGAACATCAATGTGCCTCCTGCAATGACGCCCATGAGCCTGGTGCTGTAAGGCAGGAAGATCAGAATAGAAGCAACGGTTCCGATGTATATTGCCATTCCCCCGAACCGCGGCATCGCTTTCGTATGCATTCTCCTATTATCTTTTGGGATATCGATTGCTCCGATCTTTGGTGCAATTTTTATAGCCACCGGCGTAAAAACCAGTGCAAAGGCCATTGCAACGATAAAAGTCAGTACATATTGAATCATATTCTCTTCCCTGCAAAGAAATCCCAAATATAAATTGGAATTTCTGTCATAATCCTTTCACGAATATGTATCACTTGAACACATTCAAGTTGTGTATTTTTTCTTATTTTTAGTGTTACTTTTGATTTTCCTGCAGTTCATCAATCATTTCGATTGTAAGCCCTGCTTCCTTTAAAATCTCGAGGGAAAGTTCGTCAGGATATCCCTCCTTAACCACAATACGCTCAAGTCCGGCATTGATGATCATCTTGGCGCAGATCACACAGGGCTGATGAGTGCAGTAGATGGTTCCCCCCGCGATGCTCTGTCCAAGATGCGCTGCCTGGATAATTGCATTTTGTTCCGCATGAAGAGCCATGCACAGCTCGTGCCTCTGCCCCGACGGCACATTCAGTTTTTGCCGGAGACAGCCGCCCCGCTCCTCACAATGCTTAATACCGATGGGCGCTCCGTTGTAGCCCGTCGCCATAATTCTCTTATTTTTGACGATTACCGCACCAACCTGTCTTCGCATGCATGTGGAACGTTTTTGAGTTACTTCAGCCATTTCCATAAAGTATTGGTCCCAACTAGGTCGTTCCATACTCTTTCTCCTTTTCGTACAGCATTGGCTGATCAGGGCTAAGGAAGTCGGAATGAATCAGCGCTTCCCTAAGCAATTAGACGCAGCTTCTCTGCGGCAGGTTCCCCTGATCGTCCATGATTTCTATTTCTTAAAAATAAGATTCGCCGCTCTCACGGTATCCATCGCATCTTTGCAGTAAAAATCCGCGCCTATTTTTTTTGCGTAGTCCTCTGTCAGTACAGCGCCTCCAACCGCGGTAACACAATCAAGTCCCGCATCCTTCAGCGCCTGGATTGTTTTTTCCATATTCACAACGGTAGTAGTCATCAGTGCAGAAAGACCTACCATCTTAATATCCATCGATTTTGCTGTTTCCACAACTTTTTCTATCGGTACATCTTTTCCCAGATCTACGACCTCGTATCCATAATTTTCGAGTAAAACTTTTACAATATTTTTTCCAATATCATGGATGTCTCCCTGGACCGTAGCAAGAATCATTTTGCCATAGGAGGTCATGCCTCCGCTGTCCTTCATTGCCTCTTTCAGCACGGTGAAGGCGGCTTTCACTGTATCAGCTGATTTGATCAGCTGAGGCAGAAAACTAGCTCCGCTTTCGTAATCCCTTCCGACAATTTCAAGAGCTGGGATGATCTTCTGTTCCACGATTTCAAGGGGTTTCATGGTTTTTAGCAGTTCAAGAGTCGCAGCAGCGGCACGCTCATCATAGCCTTCAATAATAATTTCTTCCAGTGTAAAAGCTTGCTCCGTTCCCTGGACCACAGCGGCTTTCTTTTCAGCTGCTTTCTGCGAATCCGGCTGTCCTCCGTAAAGCCTGATATAGTCTTTTGATTCGATATCCTTGCAGCTCAGTGCTTCAAATGCATGGATGGTATCGATGTATTCAGGCACCAGTGGATCCGTAATCGGCGCATCAAGACCTGCTTCCAAAGCCATGGCAAGGAAGGTTCTGTTCAGCAGCTTTCTCTCCGGCAGTCCGAAGGAGACATTGCTGGCACCGAGGGTTGTCTTGACACCAAATTCTCTTTTTACCCTGCGGATTGCTTCCAGGGTATCTCTTCCGGCGTTTTGCTGGGCGGAAACGGTCAGCGTCAGGCAGTCAACCAGAATACGTTCTCTTCCGATGCCATAAACTTCCGCTGTTTTAATAATACGCTCCGCAATGGCAAGTCTCTCTTCGGTATCTTTTGGCAGTCCCTTTTCGTCCAGAGTCAGTGCGATGACACAGGCTCCATATTTCTTGACAATCGGGAAGATCTCTTCCATATTTTCTGCTTTTCCATTGACGGAGTTGATGATAGGCTTTCCATTATAGTACCGCACTGCCGCTTCCAGTACTTCGGGGTTTGCGCTGTCGATCTGCAGAGGTACCTTCACAGCGGAAGACACTCGTTTCACCGCGGCAAGCATCATTTCATGTTCATCGATTTCCGGCAAACCGACATTGATATCAAGAATTTCAGCACCGGCCTTTACCTGGTCGATTGCTTCCTTTTCAATATAACTTAAATCCCCTGCTTTCAGCGCTTCCTTCAGAAGCTTCTTTCCTGTGGGATTGATTCTTTCTCCGATGATTCTGATCCTGTGGTCAAGTACCACTGTTTTGGTGGAAGAGCTAACAGCGGTCACCGCCTTGGCTTTTCTTGCCTCCTCAGCCTCGGCAAAAAGCGCAGGGTAAGGTTTCCCAGCAATTTTCTTTGCCAGCGCGGCAATATACTCCGGATTGGTTCCGCAGCAGCCGCCGGCAACTGCAATTCCCGCTTGGAGCATTTCCTCCATGGCATCCAAGTATTCCGGAATATCCACTTCAAAGGCGGTTGCTCCATCAACGATTACAGGAAGTCCTGCATTGGGCTGCACCAGAACCGGAAGTTTGGAATACTTCAGGATCTCCTTAACAATTGGGATAATCTGCTTTGGTCCCAGGGAACAGTTTACGCCAATGGCGTCGATTCCCATATCCTGAAGGATGTTGACCGCGGTTTGAGGATCTGTCCCCATCAGCATTCTTCCGTCCTCTTGGAAGGTGAGGGAACAGAATACCGGAAGGACGCTATTCTCTTTTGCAGCAAGCACTGCGGCCTTTGTCTCGTAAATATCCGTCTGCGTTTCTATGATGATCAGATCCGCACCGGCTTTCTCGCCGGCTTCAACCTGCTCCTTGTAAATATCATACGCTTCATCAAAGGTCAGTTCTCCAACAGGCTCCATCAGTTTTCCGATAGGACCCAGATCCAGTGCAACATATTTCTGCGCTGAAAATACACTGGAAGCTTGCGTATCGCCCGCAGCGGAGCCTGCCTCTACCGTTTGATCCATAACCTCTTTTGCCGCTTCCTTGGCAAGCATAACTGCCTGCTCAATGATCTGGGCTACCGTATAGGCTGAACCCTCAAACTTCGGTCGATTGCAGCCAAAGGTGTTGGTTGTAACAAAGTCACTTCCTGCCAAATAATATGCCTTATGGATTTCTTTGATTGTATCGGGATGGGTGAAATTGAGAAGCTCAGGCAATTCCCCGGCCTTCAGCCCATGATGCTGCAGCATCGTTCCCATGGCACCATCACACACGATGATCTTTTTTCCGAGTAAATCCTTTATTTTCATAAACTTCTCTTTCACCTCTCTTAACATGCGTCGTTCTGATCGTTTTTATTATCCCTGCAGTCTTCTGATATTTTCAATATTGCCGATGATTCTCTGAGCAGTATCCGGCTTATTCATAGTATAAAGGTGGATTCCCCTCACACCCCAAGCCATCAGATCAATGATCTGCTCGATTGCATAGGCTTCTCCGGCTTCCTTCAATGCTGCCGGATTATCCTCATAGCGATCAAGAATCCTTACGAATTTCGGTGGTAGCTGACAGCCAGCCAGCTTGGTGATCCGTTCAATCTGACTCTTATTCAGCACCGGCAGGATACCAGCAGAAACGGGAACATCTATTCCTGCCAAATCGATTTCTTCCATAAAGCGATAGAAAAGCTCATTGTCAAAAAACAGCTGGGAAATCAAAAAATCAGCTCCCATGGATACCTTGTCCCGCAAGTATTTCACATCCTGGACTTTGTTTTCGCAGTCCACATGGCCCTCGGGATAGCAGGCTGCTCCGATGCAGAAATCCCCTTCGGCTTTCACCTGACGAATCAAATCGGAAGCATGTTCGTAATGCAACGGGTCGGGAAATTCAAAATCCGGATCGTCCGGAAGGTCTCCCCGCATCGCAAGAACATTTTCGATGCCGTTGCTCCGAAGTTCATGGAGAATTCCGTTGATCTGCTCTTTCGTTGCAGAAATGCAGGTCAGGTGTGCAAGACTTTCGATGTGATAATCATTTTTTATCTTAGAAGCGATTTCAACCGTTCTATCTTTCGCTTTTCCCCCTGCGCCGTAGGTTACGCTGATAAAATCAGGGTTGATATCTTTTAGCTCGTCCAACGTTTTAAACACTGTCTCAACAGGTGATGTGAGCTTTGGGGGGAATATTTCAAGAGAAATCACTGTTTTTTTCGCGTCAAATAATTCTTTTATTTTCATATCAGTCCTCCTGGGGTTCAATTGCTGCCGCGGCTTCAAGCAAACGGTCTTTGTCAAAAAAAACTTCCGATAGATACAAGCCCTGCGGTGGTGCCGTATGTCCTGCCTTCCGCCGGTCTTTGCCTTCAAGAATCGCTTTCATTTCCTCTGGCTGTTTTCTGCCTAGGCCAACGTCTGCCAGTGTACCCGCTATGATTCTTACCATATTATAAAGAAATCCATCTCCGATGATCTCAAGCCGAACATCATCGCCTGCTTCCGATACGCGGATTCCATGTACGGTTCGCACGGTGGATTCCATTACTTTTCCGCCTGCAGCCTGAAAGCATTTGAAATCATGCGTTCCTGCTACAAAGGCAGCAGCCTGTTTCATTGCCTCCACATTCAGTGGTTTATAGATGTGATAACGGTAGTTCCTAAGAAAGGGTTCCGGTTTTTCGCTATTTCTGATTTGATACGTATATTTCTTCCCTTCAGCCGCAAACCTTGCATGAAAATCCTCCGGCATCTCCTGTGCTTGGAGAATGACCACATCGCCTCCATGATTTCTGCCACTGTCTTTCTCGCTAGCTGCAAGAAGGCCATTGACGGCCACAGGGATTTTCTCCACCGGAATCCGAAAATCTGCTGCAAAACTTGCCCTTTGCCCAAATGCATGTACACCGGCGTCAGTCCTGCTGGTTCCGTTGATCTGAATCGGCTGCCCGCAAACCTTACTAAGTGCGCGCTCCACCTCGCCCTGAACGCTTCTCTGCCCCGGCTGTCTCTGCCAGCCGCAGAATTCCGTTCCATCATATGAAATTGTCAGCAGAATATTTTTCATCCTATTCCTCAACCGTTTGACGTAGGCCCCGATCGCTCTCCCAAAAGAGGAACGACTAGAGAGGCGTCATGGAAATCGCTCCTCAGTCATGACTTAAGAGGCCGCTGCCACTGATTGGGATTGCCTCTCCCAGATAGGTTGGTTCTGGCTTGACGATCAACTTGAAAAAATCTTTTGTTCTGGCCAAAACCTCTCGGAACTCCCGGTAGTCCTGCCCTGCATATGCTATTTCCACAGCGGAAACCCCGTACGCCTCCATGCCAAGTTTTATTGCCGCATAGACTGCTCTGAACTGATGGTATTTCTGCGTCACAACAATCGCTCTCTTTACTTCAAAAATATCTCTGGCACGATACATGGATTCATAGGTAGAAAAGCCTGCATGATCAAGGAAGATATCCTCTGCAGGCACACCGGCATCCAGCACATACTGTTTCATTGCGTTCACTTCATCGTACTGCTCCTGACCATTGTCACCGGTCAGCAGAAGCTTGGGTGCAGCTCCTGCGAAATAGAGCGCAAGTCCTTGATCCAGACGATCCTTCAGCATGAGATTTGGAGATCCATCCGGCCTTAATCCCGCTCCGAGAACCAAAATGCAATCCGCATTCAGATCCGCAGCAGCTTCCTCATTTATAAGATACTGCCCCGCCGTGTTCACGACATAAGCGCTGATGCAGAAAGGAGTCAATGCCAAAAGTCCAAGCAGCAGCACGAACAGGAACATCATCCGTATCCTTTTTTTCTTTTTCTGTATCTGCATCTTTATCCTCTATCCAGATTCCTATCTCAGTCTTTATCTCGGTAATTCTATTTTTTTATGATCCTTTGACTGTCTGTATAGTGTAAATTTTCTTCCGATTGCTTGTACAAATTCCGCTTTAAGATTTTGCGCAAGCTCGTTTGCTGTTTCCTTCGGCGTAAGATCACAGCCTTCCTGGAGTTTCACTTTAACCAATTCTCTGTGTTCTAGCCCGACGTTCATCTCTTTGACAATATTTTCTGTCAAGCCTGCCTTGCCGATATATACCGATGGCTCTAAATCATGAGCCATACTTCTTAAAAAGCTTCTCTGTTTGCTTGTAATCATTC
>JAQSXD010000057.1 GCA_029266295.1 Bacillota bacterium
GAAATAATCAACAAAATAAAAAACTGACAGTTTAAATGTTCAAACTGTCAGTTTTTGTTTCGCTTGATCTCCTTCCAAGTTAGCTAAGAATACACGGGTTTATGGAAGCTCAACGCTGATTACAAGTTCAGGCAGCATATAGACTGTTGATCCTGTGATTCTGATGGAAACCGTTCCAGATTGTCCCTCAAATTGATCTTTCGGAATGATCAGGCGATACGAGTTGCTGGATTTAGGCATCTGTACGGAACTGGTAATATCGTTTCCATCCAGATACACCGTATTTACCGAGTAATAGGTATAGCTTGCGCTGGTATCGGTAAGGTTGATATACAGGCTTCCATCGAACCACTCAGTTGTCTGGGGATATACGGAAGGTAGTTTATCATAGATCGTCAGGTTTCGAAATACAAGGGTCCGATAACCGTCTGCTGCAACTTTGACAACTTTTCCAGTTCCTGAGGAAAGATAGGCATTCTTCATTTTGTCTGCAGGAATCGTTAAGCCTCCTCCGTCTACTGTAATTTTTTCCTTTGCAAAGGTTGTTCCTGAACTGGAAGATCCGATGGTGATTCCTGTAACGGAAGAGGCCCATTCGCTGTCTCCTGAGGTTACTGTAAACACAGCCTCTTTCCCTATTTCAGGCGGAAGTGATGCTGCAGGCGTCTGCGCCTTATCCGTGATTACGAGGGTCTTATCCGCATAGTTATTCGCATACAAGGTGACTTCTGTTTCTGCTTCGGGCAACTCACCCGGGATCGTAGCGAAATAGTTGTACCCCAAGGTATTTACAGAGAAGTCTGCTCCTCTTGTCAGCGTTTGATTTCCCATCATGATCTTTGTAATCGCACCTGCGTATCCTGAATTTGCAAGTTGCAGATTGGTTTCTAGCTCACCGTCAGCAGAGAGAATCTCATACGCAATTCCAGAAGGTGGAACGCTTAAGATCTTGACCGTCAACATCGCCTTGCGGTATCCAGGCGCAGACAACTTCAATGTATAATCATCCTGATAGAGATACCCGGAAATGCTTAGCGTGATTTCTCCGCTCTTGCTTTTGTCAGCGACTGAAATAGTGGTTGCCGTTCCGGAGCTTCTGATAAACTCCGCCCCCGTTATGGCTTCTCTCCAGGACGCATCCTCATCAAAGAAAACGGTAAGACTCTTCTTCTCTGTGTCATATTGTCCTTCTACCCGCAGGCTTGGCGGCCCTGCTACGTCAGTGATGATATTCAATGTCGTATCGGCGTATCCCGCAGCGGTAATCAGAAGTTGGTACGCTCTTGTTTCCGGGAAGCAGGACGCAGCCAGTGCAAAGGATGCGCTTCCCTTGGTAATTTTGTCTGCCTCCACAGCCTGGCCATCCAGGAATAAAGCCACCTTACCAATATAGTTGCTGCTGCTTCCTGCTACGGCAACGCTCACACTGCCATCCGGCTGCAGTTCATAAGACACCGCTCCCGGTACCGGCGCAACAATTTCCACCGGCAGTTTCAGCGGTTGATAGCCGTTGGCGGTTATGATTAAGGTGTAATTCCCCGCAGTCTGGTAGCTTGTGGGTCCCACGGTCAATTTCCCGGGTTCCGCTGTCATTTTATTCTTCATGTTGGTGTCGGAGTTTGAGGAATTTCTCAGAACCACCGTCTGAATTGCAGCCCTCCACTCAGGGTCATCCGTAAAATTCAATGCGAAGGTTCCGCCGCTGCTCAAGACTCTGTTTTCCGGAATGACCGCTGCCGGAGCAGCCTTTCTCTTCACATGCGTCTCGGGGATACTGATGGAAGCCGACAAATCCGAATAATTCTTTGTAAGGATCTTTATGGATGCCGTTGTTCCCGCATCAAAATATTCCGATGGGATTGTCATCGTATATGTGGGATAACTTTTCACCAGTTCAAAGGTGCTTCCAGCATAACTGACATCATTGATGACCACCGTCTGAATATTATCGGCAGTGATATAGGAGGAATCGGCAGTAACCACCACAGCACCGTCTGCTTCCCGGTAGACAACACTTGTGGCCGCAGGCATTGCGGTGACGCGCTTCACTTGAATGCTCACTTCCTGATAATCATTCGATCGAATGACGATGGTATGACTGCCTGCAGCGTTCCAGTAAGCCATACTTCCACCGTCAATGGTCACTGTCTTTGCGGTATCATCATAAGCAATACTTGACGGCAGAGAAATTTGATTTACTGTGCCTGTAGCATCGTTAATATAGAAAACCTTTCGGATTCCATCAAACCAATTCTTCAGTTCAGAACCATCTTTTGCCTTCAGTACAACCGGCGTTCCCTTTACTGAGCCTCCCTCGGTGGTTGTCCCACCCACCTGAATTTTTTCTCCAACGGCGGTGAGTTCCGGTACAGCGTTCTTCCCCTGGGCGCTGACGGTAAAGAAATACATAAGATCGTTATAGCCTCGCTTCGTAAGGTGAAGCTCATGAATTCCTTCTGTCAGTTGATCGGTATAGACCTGAAGGGTCTTGCCGGAATTTAGATATTCATAGTACGCGGTATGACTTCCTGTACTGATATTCTCCTTGGGCAACGGCTTTCCGTCGATATAGAGGCCGTCGTATTTGCCCGAGAAGCCAGAGCCCACAGCATCAACCCGCAGCACATCGCCCTGATTTACAATGCGGTCCGCTGTAAGGGGCTCATCACTGTTATCTGCATTTACGCCCCGGAAGGTGACGATCCAGGGATAGAGATCCTGCTTCCCGTCGAGATCTAGGGTAAATTCAGCATCTTGATATCCGTGGGCCATAAAGGTCAGTTTATTTTCACCAAGGCGAAATTTCTGGCTGAGCCGGATGATGAGCTGTGTCTTATCCGGTGCATCCTGTCCCTTAAGAAAACTCGTATCGCCGTTGTGGTCGCTGTAACTTCCCAGCTCCATATTCCCCTGAAGAAGCCCGGATTCATTCACCTTGATCCCATAGACCGCATTGGCCCAGTCGGAATCATTCTCAAAATTGAGTTTAATCATTCTCCCCAAGTTGTCTTCATGGTCGCTGAATTCTCTGTCAAGGTTCAGCAAAGGAGGCTCGATTCCAGTCTTACTGCTGATGAGGGTTCTTTTCCCAAAATCTCCATTGTCCAGCAGAAACTTAACCCGGTAAGGCGGTACCGCGCCGTTCTCCTTTGATACCTGCTCCGCAAATTCTTTCCAGCTAAAGTTCTCCTGATCTGAGGCTGCATTCATGGCTTCCTCATAGGAAAAATCATAGGTTGTTTTGTCAGCGGCAGTATAGCGCACAACATTTTTTGTTAGCGGGTTGGTTTCCGTACCGTTTGTCCCCAGAACAGGAATGCGGTATCCCGTCTCCCAGATGTTCAGAATCCGGTCCACCATCTCATTTTGTATGCCGTAGGCCTTCAGAATCTTACTGTCTGCGATGAGGCCCAGGTCAACGCCGGTCTCAATGTTGACAGGCTTATTGTCATAGGGATTATACGTTGCCTGTGACACTGCGTCTATGGTTGCAGTGCTGATGGCGTCGGGTGTCGCTTTGTTGTTCTCCGTTAAATAGAGATCCCAAAGGTTCATTTTTGTTTCTCCATAAATTTGAAGAGATGCTGCGGATACAGGGCTTAAATTTGCCGAAATGAGCAGCACTGCAGTGAGCACTGATACAATTATTTTTTTCACCTGAGGTCTCCTTTCCTACTGTTTTACAGACGCGCCGATGTCGTTTAATTGAATCAGCATATATTCTTTGTCCTTTACTAACTTCAAAATTTGTTTCGTTCCATTTCCCGGAAGCAGCATTTTTATCACCAGAAGATTGCCGTCTGCGGAATTCATGACGACGCTCACATCTTCTGTGTTGCTTAATTTCACACCGTTGATATAGTAGTCGTATTCCCCGGGCGTCGGAGTTGCTGTCATTTCTTTTCGGTTCAGCGCAACGGTAGCATAGCTGGCAAAGTCCACCTTGATGATTCCTGTGGTTCGCAGATCTACCCAGTCTTTAGCCGTTGGTGTCTCATCGGGCTCGTTTTCCCCGGGCTCATTTCCTCCGGGCTCGTTCCCCCCCGGTTCATTTCCACCTGGATCGGTTCCTCCTGAATTAGAGCCGCCTCCGCCTGAACCGCTCTTTGTCTCCGTCACAATACCCACACCGCTCTTATCGATAACAGCGGTTTTGCCCGGCTCAACAGCGGTACCTCCTGCACGGACTCCACTGATACCCGCTGCTGCGGTGACCTTTGTTCCCGGGGTATGAACAGAAAGATTGTCCGCTTTGGCCGCAACGTTCTCCACCTGTCCTTTTCCGGTCAGTTCCGTGTTCTCTGCCGAAACACTTACTGAATTGACAACTGCGCCGGACTCCACGGTAATTTTCGTTCCTACCGCCGCCGAATCCACTTCAATATTTGTGACCTTACCTGATTGAATGGTGACCGCAGCCTGACCGGAAACGGTGAGTTTGGATATCTCCGCACCCAGAATCACCTGATTACTGACAAGAACGTTCTGCAGGCTGGTGCCTCCATCCGCCAAAAGTCTCACGGCGTTGTTTATGTTGTTGATGATCACATCCCCCTTGACCTGCGAGGAAACCAGCTGGACAGTATCCTTACCGCCGCCCCGGATCACAAGACGCCCTTCCAGAGTCACATGATCCAGCAACACATCACCGGCACCAACGCCGTCACAAAGAATCAAATCCCCTGAGATGACAGAGTTTTTCAGGGTGGTCCCAGGAGCAGAAATCAGCAGATTTCCTGCATAAGTTCCACTATGCTCTCCTGGTTCCGCCAAAAGGGTTCCCGTTATATTTGACATGAGCTGTGCAAATTCAGCTCTGGTAATCTCATCATTTGGTCGGAGCAATGACCCGAAGCCTTTTATATAGCCGCTCTCTGCAAGGGATGCAATGCTTTCACTTGCCCATTCCGAAATTGCTGCTCGATCTGCAAATTCATTTAATCGTTTTGTATTGCCGCTGTTCTTCATTTCGAGAATACGACCGATTACCGTAAAAGCTTCTTGTCTTGATATGTTACGTTCCGGATAGAGCTTGTCCCCTTCACCCTTAAACGCACCCATTTGTACTGCTTTTGCCATGTCACCTGCATACCATTTGGTTGCAGACACATCGGAATACATACCGATGTCACCTTTAGACGAAGCTCCGAAGATTCGGCCTACAATTGCTGCCATTTCCGCCCGTGTCAATGCCCGGTTGGGATTGACCCTGCCATTGTATGGGGTAAGCCAACTCTGCTCGACAGCCTTTTCCACTGCGGCTTTTGCCCAGTTGGAAGGCATATCTTCAATCTGCTGGTTTGCTGCCGATACACCTTGGGCGCACAAAGCCAGAAGAAACGACGCTGATATTGCGATTCGCTTCAATCGTTTCATAAGTTCCTCCTTTAAATAGTTAGTCATTGCTAACCATATGTCAAAAATTAAAATCTGCGCTCGCAGATTTTTGGTTAGCCAAAGCTAACTATATCGCATTCCCCCCCGACCTGTCAATAGTCTTTCTGCTTTCATTTCTTCCCTTCAACCCCCTTCAATCAATGCTTGAAGAAATGGCTCCCGTATCGTATCAATAACGTCAAAAGGCGGTGAATTACTCACCGCCCAAATTCCGTTTCGTTTTATATAATGTATTTGGAAAACAATCCTGCAAATGCATTGATTTCCCTTGCCCTATTTGCAGACGATTCTCACATTGGGAGAATTGGTAGCATATACGATGGTAGCATAACATAGATCAAACTCCACAATGTCCCCCACTTTATATTGCCGCTCTGCATCCTCAACATCAAGAATCAGATGATCGCTGCTGGCACCGAGCACTTCAACTCCTTTATCCCGAGGATAAATCATATCCGGAAATGCAACGTCAACCTTCCCCAGACCAAGCAAGGCTCTTTTTCTCGTTCCCCGGTCTTCATAAGTTCCCACGTTGCCAAAGGCATCAAAAGAAAGCTGCCCCACAGGATAGCTGGGTTTATCCTTGAGCTCGATGATCTGCGCCTTCAACGTGAATACATCCTGATACATGAAGCTCATATCCAATTGAAAGAGATCTTTGAGATCCTTTGCAAGAATAATTCCTTCTCCCATACGAAGATTGTTGATTCTTTCCGGCATAGTTCCATTGAGCACCATGGGGAACGAAGTGGTGGCTCCTCCCGATATGAGATCCAGCTTTCTGCCGATGGCCTCTTCGATCATCTCCGCATCTGCAATCAGTTCATTCATTTTTTCCGGAGTTGCAAGGATTGATCCGTAACAGCCAAGATTGGTCCCGACCCCTGAGAGATACAGGCCGTCAAGCTCCTTTTCAACCATCACCGCCGCGTTCAGCAGCTCTTTTTTGTCCCAGAAGCCTTCCCGAAGATCTCCCAGATCCACCATCAGGAGAACCTTATGTAGCTTCCCCTGCTTCAAGGCTTCTTCGTTGAGTGCCTTGAGAACCGCAACCTCGCTGTTGAGACTGATGTCCGTCAGCTGAACAACTTCTTCAATCTCGCTCAGCATTGGCACTCGTATTAGCATATAGGTCGCTTCGATCCCATAATCCATCGCTGCCTGGATTTGCTCCAAACGGGAAGATGCAATAAAGTCCACTCCCGCATCAGCAAACTCTTTAACTGCCTGTGGAATGCCGGTAAATCCCTTGACCACTCCCGCAAGCCCGATGCCAAGTTTTCCGCAGCGTTCTACCGCCTGGTCGACGTTGTTTCGGAATTTCTTTAAATCAAGTTCAACCAAAGGGTACCTGATTTCTGAATTGCTCATTTCTTTGTCACCTCTCACAGATATTTTTAATTGGGTTCTAGAATCAACAGCTGAATGGGTTGTTATTTTACTCTATTGAATTCCTTTATTTGCATCGACAAAGCGTTTGATTTTCTTTCCTGTGGTCTTTTCGAACTCTTCTTTACGGATATCGATCTTTTTGATCCGCATGAAGAATGGAAGCTGGGTATTCAACACATCAATCTCTTTCCAAATCAATGCAGCTACATCCTCGTCGCTGTAGTTTTCACCCAGAGCTTCTTTGACCTCATCGTAATCAGCCCTGATGGTGGCGAAGATCAAAGTTTCTCCTGTCTCAACGCTGTTCTTTCCCCATACCAGGCATTCCTGTACATATGGGATCTTGCCCAGATGGTTTTCAAGTTCTTCCGGATAAACGTTCTTACCGTTCTTTGTTATAATTACGTTCTTAATCCGGCCCGTGATGTGAACAAAGTTGTCGTTGTCAAGATAGCCCAGATCTCCCGTATGGAACCAACCATCTCTGAGTACATCTGCTGTGGCTTCCGGATTGTTGTAATAACCCAGCATGATGTTGCCGCCTCCGGCACAGATCTCTCCGATGCCAGTTTCCGGGTCTGGTTCATGAATTTTCAGGCGGAAGCCGGGAGGTGCATACCCTGCCGCCTCGTTTTTGGGATACTGATCCGGATTTAACGCACAGATGGGTGCGCACTCTGTCAGGCCGTAACCCTGAAGTGCATTGACCCCGAAATCACGGATTCCCTGCAGAACATCAGGGTCGATTGCTGCTCCGCCGCAGATCAAAACCTTCATTCTGCCGCCAAAGAGTGCATGTATTTGTTTAAAGAAGATCGGCGCTAAATCGATGCCAATTTTCTTTGTCTTTTTATTGATGGCGATGACCTTCTTCAAAGTATTCGCCTTGCCTGATTTCTTTGCATTCTGCCATATTTTTTTATACAGACTCTCGAAGATCAACGGAACCCCTAAAAAGATCGTTGGTCTTGCCTCCGAAAGATTCTTGACAATATATTTCAATCCCTCACAATAAGCGATGGATGCGCCTCGATACAAAGGCATCAGGAAGCCGCAGGTACATTCGTACGTATGATGAATTGGAAGAACTGAGAAGAATACATCCTGGGGAGTGACCTCAAGCAGGGTCGGCGATGCCATCAGATCCTCCACTATGTTTCCGTGGGACAGCATAACGCCCTTGGCGATTCCCGTTGTACCGGAGGTGAACAGGATGATACTCATAGAATCTCTTTCGATCTGTGCATCGACAAAATTTCTGTTTCCATTGCCTAAAAGAACTTTTCCGGCTTCGGTGATTTCCCGCAGCGAGAGCCGCTGCTCGTCACTGACGGTCGTGTCCATATTGACTAGGAACTGCAGCTTTGTTTCTCCTCGCTCCTTGATTTCCTGGAAGATCTTCTCGTATTTCTGTGTGTAAATAACGCATTCTACATCTGCTTCCTTGATCAGCTGCTCAAGCTCAGAAGCCCCCAGTTCTTTGTCCAGCGGCACTACAACGCCAGTACCGCAGACAGCAGCCAGGTAGGAAATCGCCCACTCGTAACGATTGTCCCCAATGATGGAAATGCTCTTCCCCTTGAGACCCATGGAACACAAAGCTGTACCAAGTGCATCCACGTCTCGTTTCGCTTCCCTGTAGGTAATTCCGCGATAAGGGCCACCCACCTTGTCCTTTACATGAAACGCAATGTTGTCACCATATAATTCAACGCTGGACTCGAGCATCTGTTTTAAATCTATGATCGGCCTGATATCCCGATAAAGGATATATTTGTCTTTGCTGTTCTTAATATCTTCGACCCGCTTAACAGCATACTCCATTTCATTTTCCTTCAATGCCTTATACTGGCTGGCATCCATTTTCCCATCCTCCTTATAATCAGATAGTACAATTTTCGATCGCTACTACAGAAGGCAGCGAGGATTAATTCCGCGCGCACTCCATTTCATCAGCGTTTCCTAAACACGGTTTGCGGTATAACGCTTTATCTTCTTCGTGGTGGTTTTCTCAAATTCTTCTTCCCTTATATCAAACCGCTTTACGCGCTTGTAGAGCGGCATATGTTCGTTGATTTCATCGATCTCTTTCTTCAGCAGCCGTTTTAGCTCTGTATCGCTGGTCTTCCCGAATTTCGCTTCCACTGCTGTGTAATCGGGGAAAATTTCAGCACAGACGATGGTGTCTCCCGACTTTTCTTCATCAAGACCCCAAACGACAACTTCGCTAATAAAATCGCTCTTATTCAGATAGAATTCCACCTCTTCCGGAAAGATGTTCTTGCCGTTCTTGGTTACAATTACATTCTTCTTCCTGCCCGAAATATAAAGAAAACCATCCTTGTCAAAATAGCCGTAATCACCGGTGTGAAGCCAACCATCCACAAGAACCTTGGCGGTTTCCTCCGGATTGTCGTAATACCCCAGCATGACAGAATCGCCCCTGCAAATGATTTCCCCAACGCCGTTCTCATCCTCTTCAATGATGCGAATTTCCGTGCCTGGCATGGGCAAACCAACGGAAGCAGGCTTATAGTACCGATCTTTATTGACCGCGATGATCGGTGAATTCTCCGTCATCCCATAACCCTGGAACATGGTAATTCCCATGGCGTTGAAATCCTCGACAACGGCGGGATCAATCGCTGCAGCTCCTGAAATGAACACCTGCATGTGTCCTCCCATGGCCTGGTGCACCGCTTTAAATAATTTTTTTGTGGATTTAATATTCAATTTGCCAAGCTGCTTGGAAAGCTGTACCGCCGCCCGCATCTTTTTGGCCTTTCCGCTATCCTCCGCCTTTTTCCATACTTTTTTATGCATGGATTCGAAGATCAGCGGAACACCGAGCATAATGTTGGCCTGAGATTCCGCCATGTTTTTGACGATATATTTCAGTCCTTCACAGATTGCAACACAGCAGCCCTGATACATGGAAGTAAACACATGGCAGGTTAACTCATACGTATGATGCATTGGCAGAACCGAAAGTCCTGTGAAGTTTTGTGAAACATCAACGAACTTGGACATATTGAACACATTTGATGTGATATTTTTATGAGAAAGCATCACGCCTTTTGCCATTCCTGTTGTTCCGGATGTAAAAAGCAGGGAACACATTGCCTCTCTGTCGATTTCTGCATCGATAAAATTGCGCTGCTCCTCCATGAGCAATCTTCGTCCTGCTCGTTGAAGCTTTTTCATGGAAAGCTTGTGATCCATATGATCTGTTGCGTCCATGCTGATGCTGTATTCAATGCTCTCAATCCCCTGAATTGCCTCTTCTACAACCGCTCCCACCTTGCTGGAATAGATGATCGCACTGGTGCCGGATCTTGCAAGCAGGTTATGCACTTCCTGGGCAGGCAGCTCACGATCCAACGGTACAACAACACCAACTCCGTTTACCACTGCCAGATAGGAGACAACCCACTCATAACGATTCTCCCCGATTACTGCTATATTTTTCCCTCCCAGGCCCAAATCCAATAGCGCCGTACCGAATTCATCGATGTCCGTCTTGAACTTGCTGAATTTGATAGGAGTGTAGCTTCCTCCCGGTGCATTCTTCACCAGAAACGCATTCTTATCAGCAAACAGCTCAGCACTGCTATTGATCATATCCTTTAAATCCCTTATGGGTCTGCGGGTATATTCTTCGTCTCTATACTTGGAGCTGTTCATTCATTTCTCCTCCTGTTTCAATCGACCGTTTTAACACCAATCGACGTTGATACAATTTTCCATAAAATCTATATTTTACAATGGAAAACAGTATAGATTATTCTATCATAGATATCGTTTGGTAAGCAACACCTTATGCGATTACCCGAATCAGGTCACTTAGAACACCATATGCGGTCTGTAGAATTTCAGGATCGTGCTCCACAACGGAAACCGGCCCCATAAGGTCTGTGGTGATGGTGACTACGGATGAGGTTCCTGATATGGATGCGAAAAGTTCCTTCTTATCGATCTCCTCCGGCCCAACGCTTCCAACTACCGCTCCGTTCTGAATCATGCCCCGGCAAAGAAGTTTGATTACCTTACCATTGGAATCAGCCTCCCGGAGCTGCTTGGTGGTGATTCCTTCTATTCCTTTCCTCTGAATCAAGTCAGGTGTGATATCAGCGTCCATTAAAACATTCAGCAGTGCGGCGGTTTTTGCTGCTGCGTCCCAGCCTTCCACATCCAAAGAAGGATCCGCTTCTACAAAGCCTCGCTCCTTCCCTTCTGCAATCACTTCATCATAGGTTCTGCCTTTTGTTAGTTCCTCAAGTATGAAATTCGTCGTGGAATTCAAAATTCCTTTCACTGCGGTTACCCGACAAAGTTTCAAGGTATCCTCTACAAGATTGAATACCGGTGTGCCATCCATCACGGTAGTCTCATAGCAAAATTTCACTCCCTGAGATTCCGCCAGTCTTCTCAATCGCTTAAAATCCCATGCAATCGGGCCTTTATTGGCGGTAATCACATGTTTCTTCCTGTGAAATGCGGCTTCTATATGGTCGATTGCGGGCTGACCGGAAAAAATCGCAAGCGGAGTCAGCTCAATCAGAATATCGTAAACTGCTTTCTCTGCAATTTCCAGCGAGGTGAACGTAGACGCATCAGGATTCTCAGCCGCAAAATGACCTCGCTCCTGAATTTCGTTTAATGCTCTCGTAAGATCCAGTCCATTTTCGTTTATAAGGCAGCCACGGCTTCCTGTTGCGATGGCAGTCACAAGGACACTGCATCGGTAGTTTTTCCTGATTTCTTCCAATTTATCCCACAGCAGCGCTGCAAATGCCTTGCCCGCGTTTCCAAAACCAAGAAGCGCGATTTTAAATTCTCTTCCATCTTCTTTCACTGAGATATCCCTTCCCTTTCCGGTATATTTCTAATTCATTATACGGTGCCTACCCAGAGCTGGCAAGAAAATCGTGAGCGCCATTCAGTCCGATGCAAGTCGGAAATAAGTCCTATGTAAGCCGAAAGAAGAAAGGAATATGACTGAATTTGAAACGTATGATAGATAGCAGATAGATTCCATTCCTAATTTTGACAAGGGATTCAAGGACTGCATCAGGCTTGCTCCCAAATGGTGAAGTATATGATAGAAAAATACAGTTTTAATCCCCAATGCATTACATACAGCCAGATGAATATGATCTTTATTGCGAGGATCTATTACAGGAGACTGACTACCTGGACAAGAGCTTATCTGCTGAGCCGTTATTTCAACATAGGGACCGCAGAAGAGCTTTTTAACCGTTTATATTTTGAATCTTTGGAAATCGGAAAAATGATGCAGATCATTTTCGGGCGTCGTTCCTCTGAGGAGTATAGCCAGTTATTAGGCCAGTTTGCAATACTTCTCCGTGAATTAATCACTGCCCAGCTTGCTGGTGATATGGATGAAGTCAATCAAAATCTAGAACTGATCTACAAGAATATTCAGGACCGCGCAAGCTATCTTCAAGCTATGAATCCGTATTGGAGCCAATCAGAATACGAAAGACTCTTCGACATCTATACGCAGTATATCCTTGCAGAAGCAAACGCACTGTCTATGGGTGATTATACCAGAGATATTCAAATCTATGATCAATTGAACGCACATACAAATCGAATGGGGGATGTCTTCGCAGAGGGTGTTTATGATTATATCACCTCTGGAGTTGGAGGTTCTCCTCCTCCGGGTACAGAAGGAGTACAATGCATTAACTTTGATCAGATGAATGCAATCTACGGAATTCGGATGTTCTGGTTTGAGTTAGTAATCTGGATCAGAAAT
>JAQSXD010000058.1 GCA_029266295.1 Bacillota bacterium
GCTCCATCCAAAAGCGTCCATGAGACGGGAAAACCTTTTAATGATGCCAGCGGAAGAAGACTTCGAGGAGAATGGTACGGCATCGCTGATGAGGTCTTCTACGATCCAAATTTGTTTTATATCGTGTCGATGGCACACTGCTATCCGGGGAAGGCCCCCGGCGGAGGGGATCGCCGCCCTCCCAGAGTCTGTTCAGAGCAGTGGCTTTCTAAAGAACTTGAGCTAGTCAATAACGAAATCTATATCATCATCGGAGGCTATGCTTCGGAATTCTTCTTTCCGGGCGAGAAGATCACCTATTTGGCCTTTGAAGATCGGCAGATCAACGGCAAACCTGCTTATGTGCTGCCTCATCCGTCTCCGCTGAATAGGAAGTGGTTTATGGACTACCCCGAGTTTACGGAGCAACGGATTCCTGTTATACGACGTGAAGTCCATCAGGTGCTGGGGATTGCAATGGTTTAAGTATGGCTGCGAAAACTCCGCAGCCATTTATTAAATAAGCACTTATTGTCAGCAAGTTCCATGGGGCCGAGGGCCAAAGCCTAAAACACCAAAATCAATATATGCCTGACCGGTTCCGTCCCCTGCACGAACAAATACAGACAACGCACGTCCGGGTACATCATACGTTTGTGTGAAGCTTTCTCCGGGCTGCAGCGTAAAGGTACCCAAACTAAAGATGAGCTCTTTGTTTTCACGATCCTGAATCAGAGGGGAAAAGGTAGCCGGAACTGTACTGCTTTGTCTGCTTGAGGCGTAAATGCGAATGGTATAATATGCCGCAATGTCAAAGCCTTCCAAATTTTCGTTGAGTCGAGCGGTCTCGCCTGCAGGGATGGTTACTGCACCTGGCTGCGTTCGGAAAACCAGCCAGTTTTGAGGGCAATAGCGAGTATCGTGATCCTGCATGATCATCCTTCCTTTCTTTGAGGCATTATATTCTATGATGTTTTACGATGGTTGGTTCTTTTTCTGAGTCCTTTGGCATTTTACAGGATTCTCAAACTACAGAGCCGATTGACATTTCATACGATTATCATATTGCCATAGCCTATTGACATTTTCCACGGATTGCCTTACTATTATGTCATGCGATATATCGCATGACATAATAGTGGTCAGGAGGATTCTATGTCGTACACCAACGGCCCCATGACTGAGGCCATGTTTTATGTGCTGCTTGCACTGGCTAACCCGAACCATGGGTACCAATTAATGAATGCGATCTCTCAAGTCTCAAATGGACGGATTCAGATGGGTCCCGGGACTTTATATGGGGTTCTTGCAAGGCTGCAAAAGGATGGACTTATCACCATTGTCGAGGATGATGGGCGCAGAAAGATTTATGAAATGAATGACGTTGGCAGGGCTGCACTGAGGGAAGAATATCATCGGCTTCTTTCCATGGTGCAGGACGGTAGTTCACTTAGGGGGGAGATGGACAATGAGAATGTCAAGTAAGACTGTAAGACGATTTATGCAGGATGATATTTGGAATATCGGAAGGAATGAATCCTGGTTTTCAGGCATGGCAGAGAAGGGGTTCCACCTGCGCAGTATCGGCAGGACCTTTGCACTTTTTGAAAAAGGAGAGCCGACGAAAACGAACTATCGAATTGATGTAATGAATACCGCTCCGGGGCCAGAACAACTGGAGCTCTACGAGGAATTCGGCTGGAAGCTGGTATGCCATATCAAAGAATTATACATATTTTCATCCCCGGAGAACTCAGCATGCCCAGAACTTCATACTGATCCTGCAGAACAGAGTTTTACGCTGGAAACTGTGGATCGAAAACTCAAATATCAAGTGATCTGGATCTCGTTTCTTATGATGATCTTTCTAGGAATGATGGCAGCATTGTTTTTACTGAACCAAACGCCTACACTTTCTTTGATGGAAGTAACGGGGCTTCAGATACCGATTCTTTTATTTGTGGAACTCTATGTTTCCTACAGTGTAATCCGAAATTATGTTTCTCTCAGGCGGCTGAAAAGGACGCTTTCCGAAGGAAGACCAATGAATCACAAGGAAAGCTGGAGGCTCCCTCGTCTGATCAATGGAACGATTAGCGTATTCTTTATTCTGACGGCATTCCTTACAATTTATTTACCAGTTGCGGAGATCATTCAAAGGGAGAATTACTCATTGCCTGAAAAATTCAGCAATCTTCCTGTAATTCGTCTGATAGAAATAGAAAAGCGTCCTGACCTAAAAAGACAAACGGGACCTTTCTCAGGCGGAGTCGATTTTCTAAACAGCGTCATCACCGGCTGGTCGCCCATGGCTCCTGTTCAGTATGAAATTAATGAGCATTGAATCATCGAAGATCTAATGTGGGATGACAATAGCGGCTCATATTCGCCTAGTATCGAGACCCGGTACTATCAATTGCTCTTGACTGGCATGACAGACAATTTGATCAGAGACCTTAAGAAAAAGTTTGTAGATTCTTACGATCCAGAAATTACCGTCCATGAAGAGAAATTTGAAGGCTTTGATCGGTTGATCGTTGCAGAGTCAGGAATCAGAAAACAAGTTTTTGCAGCTAGGGGAAAGGAAGTCATTTACGTGGATTATTTTGGAAATGCTCAGTCACAGGAACTCATTCGTCTGCTGCCACAGGCTTTTCGAATTCCAGCAGAGTTTTGATATCATCCAGCTCCTTTTTATGACCCGAATGATCCAGCGGGGTTTCGACATAAAAAGGAAGTCCGCTGATGTCGGGATGGGTTATTATTTTCATGATTGCATCAATACCGATTTCGCCCTGCCCAAGGGGCAGATGCCGATCCTTTCCCGATCCCAGCGGATACTTGCTGTCATTAAGATGAATCGTTTTCAGGTGTAGCAAGCCAATTCGCGAATCCAGCTCCGCTAACACCTGTTCAAAACAATTTTTAATATCATAACCAGCGGAGAACACATGGCACAAGTCCATACAGATCCCAAGCTTTTCTTTGTGTTCCGTCAGATCAATCACTTCTTTCAGTTGGCTAAAGTTGAATCCAATTTCTGTGCCCTTACCAGGCATCGTTTCAAGTAAAACTGTAATTTTCTCATCTCCTTGGATGGCTTGATTCAAGGCCGCTGCAATCTGTTTGATCCCGCTGGCTTCTCCGGAGCCAGTATGGCTCCCGGGATGGAGAACAAAATATTCTATTTCGAGTGCATCCATTCTTTTGATGTCTTCTTTGATTACGCCGCTGCTGAACTCGTAAACCGTAGGGTTGGAACTGGCAAGGTTCATGGTATATGGGGCGTGGGCCTGCAGCGGGCCGAAAGCATACGCTTCTCTAAGTCTTTGGAATTTTTCAATATCTTTCTTGTCATACGCTCTATAGTTTGAACCCCTGGGATTTCTGCTGAAAAACTGGAATGCATTTGCTCCCATTTTTTCAGCATCGTCTACTGCTTTGGCATAACCTTTTGCCGTTGATAAATGTGGGCCTATTACGAGCATGGTGGTTCTCTCCTTAATTCCAGTGTTTCCTTATTGGCTGCACGGTTTGTTCCTGCAGGCTGTCTATTCTTATTGTTCAATGAAACGTTGCGGCTTATACTTGCTCAAATCGAAATCTTAACTTTTTCGTAAGGATTATTAAGTATTTCGTAAAGCACTTTCTCTAATAAATTGGTAAAGTAAAAGAGAAGAAACGGCTATGACAGGTGAAATCATCCGGTGACAGACATGAGTGGAGAGTGAAATGACATGAAGTTCAGCAGTAAAGATCATTCTATTATGCATCAAGGGGAAATACGGAAAGATTCCACAGGCTATATGCCCGGATTGGACGGGCTGAGAGCGCTTGCGGTATTTGCCGTTATCGCATATCATCTCGATCTGTCATGGGCACCGGGAGGACTTTTAGGGGTAAGTCTTTTCTTTGTTCTTTCCGGATATTTGATTACGAATATTCTGATGAAGCAATGGGAACGAACCGGAACGATTGATTTGAAAGATTTCTGGATTCGCCGTGCCCGGCGGCTGCTGCCGGCTCTCTTTGTCATGCTGATTGGCGTGATTCTCTGGGCCGCGTTTTTCTCCTCTGAACGTTTGGCTGATATACTACAGGAGGTACTGGCAGCAGCTTTTTACACCAGCAACTGGTATTTGATTTTTCATCAGGTGTCATATTTTGAAAGTTTTGGACCGCCTTCTCCGCTGGGGCACCTATGGTCTCTGGCGGTGGAAGAGCAATTCTATCTTTTCTGGCCGCTTCTTTTGGGTTTGGGACTCCGCTGCGTCAGGCAGCGAAAATGGATTATTATAGGGGGAACAGCTGTCATAGCGCTGGCATCTGTCGCAGCGATGGCGCTGATTTATATGCCGGGTCATGACCCCAGCCGGGTATATTATGGAACGGATACACGTGCTTTTGGTTTGCTTGTGGGCGCTGTACTCGCTATGGTGTGGCCAAGCGGACAGACTCGCGAGCTGACAGCAAAAAAGAGACTGGCTTTAGAAGCGACTGGAAGCATGGGGTTATTGGTCGTCATCTTGATGATCGCTACTACAAACCAATATCAGACCTCTCTCTACCAGGGCGGGCTGCTGATTTTTTCAGCCGCAGCCGCTTGTGCTGTGGCTGCATTAGCCCACCCTGGAACCGGTTTAGGGAGGCTGCTTGGGTGGAGGCCGCTTCGTTGGCTTGGAGAATGCTCTTACGGAATTTACTTATGGCATTATCCGGTCATCGTACTGACCAGCCCGATCATAAATACAGAAGGCCCTGACCTTCTACTACAGCTCAGACAGATTGCTCTGAGCATTTTTCTGGCAATCCTTTCCCGTTATCTTGTGGAGGATCCGATCAGGTACGGACGGGGAATCGGACTTTCAGGGTTTGTGCCGGGATTTCGACATTTTATAGAACGCACAAGGATTGGGAAATCAAAGCGGAGTGTAAAGCCGCTTTTTCTCAGTGCAAAGATATCAGTCAGTGTACTTTTGATCTGCCTTGTATTTCTCATGACTGCCAAAGAAGGCGGTCAGATTTCAGCAGAGGATCTGATATCGGGGAATCTAGTTTCCAATATTCCAATCGCCTCAGTGGAGATTGACTCCACAAAGGGTTTGGTGGAGTCGGATGAATTGGGAGAGCAATCTCATGAGTCTGATTCCGCGGTGTCGGTGACGAACGGTGCAGTGGCGGATTCAATAGAAAGCCCTGGTGGAGAGAATTCGAATCCGCAAGAGGCGGAACAAGAGAATCCCGGTAATAAATCAGAAGGGGAATCATGCATAGAGAATGGTACGAAAACAGCCACCCAAGGAGAAAGTGAAATCAATACGGATCGTCAAACGATAGAAGGGGAAGGAATCACTGCGATAGGAGATTCTTTAATGATCGGAATTGAACCGTATTTACAAAAACGTATGCCGGGAGCTGTAGTCGATGGAAAAATCGGAAGACAGATGCATCAGGCGCCGGATGTGATTTCCGGTCTTGAAAAGGAAGGGAAGCTAGGCAAAACCGTAATCATTGAATTAGGTTCCAATGGTTCTTTTACAGAGAAACAGCTGGCAAATACACTGGACTCATTGAAGGGTGCAGAGCAAATCATATTGGTGAATACCCGTGTGCCAAGGCCTTGGGAGACTGGGGTAAACGATACAATTGGCAAGGTGGCTCAGTCTTATCCTAATGTTAAGCTGATTGATTGGTATTCGGCCAGTAACGGGCATAATGAATATTTTTATTCCGACGGCGTCCATCTGAACCAGAAGGGTGCAGAGGCTTACGGTAATTTGATCGTTGAAGCACTGAGCACAGTTCAAGAACAAGAAACAAGCAAATAGGAAAATACAGGTGTCATTGAATGGATCTTTGTATCATAAAAACAGCAACTTTTATGGTACAATAAAAGAAAAACCAAAGGGATGAGAATATGCAGGAGAACAAGATAAGAGTATTGGTTGTTGAAGATGAAGCTTCGATTCGCCGTTTTATCAAACTCAATCTGGAAACCGCAGGGTATGAAGTAGGAGAAGCGGCAAGCGGAGAGGATGCTCTGGAGCTGATTGAGACATTTTCTCCGGATGTAGTTGTGCTGGACCTCATGCTGCCTGGGATTGATGGGCTGGAGGTTTGCAGTCATATCCGCGATCATACACCTGAGCCTTTGATTATCATGCTGACAGCAAAAAGTCAGGATACCGATAAAATCATGGGCCTTGAACTGGGTGCGGATGATTATATGGTGAAACCATTCAATCCGTTTGAGTTGATTGCCAGAATCAAAGCGATGCTGAGACGAAGAGATCGTTTTGATACGCCAAAGAAAGTGTATACCTGTGGTGATCTTGAACTGGATACCGATGCCAATAAACTGCTAAAAGACGGCTATGAAGTAGAATTGACTCCCACAGAATATTCCCTGCTGAAGATCTTTATGGAAAATCCGGGAAAAGCGTTGAAACGGGATGAACTCCTGAATGCAGTCTGGGGAGAAGATTATTTTGGCGATACCAAAACTTTGGATGTCCATATCCGGCGGCTCAGGGAAAAAATCGAAGAAAACCCCTCAGCGCCGCAATATATTAAAACTGTCTGGGGCTCAGGATACAGATGGCAGCCAGAGTCCGACAGGAGGCCTTCATGAGAAAAGGAATCCGGGGAAGGCTGACTGCAAATTTTATGATTGTCATTCTGATTACTGTGGCAGTTTTGGAAGTTTTACTGATCTATATTGTTCAGCAAAATTACTATGGCAGTCTGAAAGGCAACCTGACGAATCAGGTGAAAATCAGTGCGGATATGTATTCGAAATATTATTCTGACGCATCGTTGGAAGACAATATTTTGTATAACGTAGACGCTTTTTGGAATCAGAGCAATGCAGAAGTAGAGATCATCGACAAGAGTGGCCGAATCGTTATGGATTCGCTTGGTATGATTCCCAGCCCGGGAGAGCCCAAGGATGATATTCGAGATGCACTGAATAACCGTATGGGAGAATGGGTGGGTACCTTGAACGGTCAAAAGGTAATGGCCGTGGCCTATCCGTTGAAATCAGACGGAGAGATTGTCGGTGCCCTGCGCCTGATCGCTTCAACCGACGCGATCGATCAGGATATTCAAAATACCATAAAACTATTCGTGGCAATCGGGATCGTCGTTGTTCTTCTGGTCGGCATGCTCAGTATTTTCCTTGCAAATACCATATTGATTCCTTTAAAAGAAGTGACCGCTGTGGCCGAGAGCATGGCAGCGGGAAATTTTCAAATTAAGAGCAGAAAGAAAAGGGATGACGAAATCGGCAAGCTTTCCGATACCCTGAATTATATGGCTGATGAGATTACCAAAAAAGAAAAACTAAAGAATGAATTCATTTCGTCGGTTTCCCACGAGTTGCGTACGCCGCTTACCTCCATAATGGGCTGGGCTATCACATTGCAGAGTGAAAAATTCCAGCAAAAGGAGACATTGAATGACGGCCTCGGAATCATTGCCGAGGAGAGTGAGCGACTAACCCGGATGGTAGAAGAACTTTTGGATTTTTCCAAATTTGTTTCAGGCAGGATTAAACTTGAATACGGCACAGTAAATTTGATGACATTAATGGAGCATATTCGGAAACAGCTTACGCCCAGGGCATTACGGGAAAATATAAACTTTACCGTATCCTATCCGGAAAATATGCCGGAGCTGTTCACGGATGTTAACCGTATGAAACAGTTATTTATCAACATTTTGGATAATGCCTTAAACTTTACCGCCGTAGGTGGAAGCGTTCATTTCCAGGCTGAAGTTTCTGAAAAAGAATATCGGTTTATCATTACGGATACCGGCTGCGGGATTGCCCCTGAGGAGCTTCCCATGGTGAAGGAAAAGTTCTACAAGGGAAAGAGCTCCCACTCGAAAAATGGAATCGGATTATCAATTTGTGAAGAAATCGTCACCTTAATGAAGGGGCGATTGGAAATAAGCAGCCAGGTCAATGTTGGGACCACAGTGGCTATTATACTGCCCAGAGAGGTGAAGGCAAATGGTTAAAAAAGGCTTTCTTCTTCTGAGCGTACTATTTTTAATGACTCTTGCCGGATGCGCCGATCCTCCCGGTGCATCGGCAGGCAAGATCATCCCCCCGCCGAATCAGTCCAGTCCTCTTGGCGGTAAATGGGAGATTATGCAAGAGCTTGGAACCAGCGGATATGCCATTGAAACCACACAGCAATGGACAGGGGGCACCGTTCAGTTTGCCGAAGATGGAGTTGAAATAGGCGGTCATGTTTGGGACCGGCTAACATACAAGATAAAGCGGGTCAATGCAGCAGACTATTTAATGACAAAATACATCCCATTCACTGATGTATCTATCTCAGAGAGTCAGGAGGTGGATGTCATAACCGTCTATGCAGCTTCCAAATATCTGGGCGAGTTTATGAAGCTTAGTGATGAAAAAATGATTTCCTTTGTGCAAAACAAAGGACTTTTGCTTAAAAAGCTATCGGAAGAAGCTGACAGCTTTCTTGGTTTCCCGGACAGAAATGCCCATGATCTCTATCAGGACAGCATTCAAGGGACTTCGGGAATTCTATTGGGAATCAAAATTCCCTACGGGTCTGGGTACCGTTACAGGACTCTCTGGATATCAACCGACTATAATGACGTTCATCCAGTGCTTGCGTCCGATCAACTTTTCTTCCCGAGAACGAGCGGATTTTGGGAACTTCAAGTGCAGAGTGTGACGGAAGAGGGCAAGACCGGAAATGTGCTGGCGGCCCGCAATGTGACCGCAAAAACCCTTGAAACCCATCCAAACCAGAGCGGGGGTGAGGAGGAGGAAAACGAAACCAGCCAGGTCTCGATACCGGAAGGTAAGGATGCTGCGCAGAATTCAGGCAAGGATGCTCCAAAGGATATCCCAAAGGCTGCAGACACGGATGCTGCAAAAGATGCAGAAACAGAATATGAACCTGCAGCGAGGGTGATCAACTATATCGGAAACAACTACATTGCAATAGAAAAGCAGACAAAAGAAGGAAACCGGCTTCAGATACTCCCGGTGGATAAGCTGTCAATGACAACTGAAATAAAAATTCACGACCTGATGGGGCACAAAGGCCTAAGTGCTTATCTCAGTGCAAGAGAACGCGCGGTATCGGAACTGCGAAAGGATGGATTTTCCGCTCTTGAAGAAGCGGAGCTGGGGCAGAATTTCGGGCTGGTTCGCAAATATGGACACTGGTTCCTGGTGGGCAGGATAAATTATGAAACAGGAGGCACCTTTGAACATAGCGACTTTGATTTGAAGATCATCCCCCCTTCCAACCTGATTTATTATGATACGCTTGTTCTAAGCTGGCATAATATTAAGGATCGGGTGCCGGATGCGTTGGATGCCTTTGCCTCTCCAAACAGGGACGTTGCCCTGGTAAAGACGAAAAATAAAATCATCGTCTATCAGGTTGTTTCCGAACAGCTGGCAGAAACCCCACTTGCAGAAATTGATCTACAAGAAGGAACCAATGTTATTATGGCAGAATGGGCTACAGGATCTTATGTGGACAACTGGGAGAAATCCTTTCTTGCCTACGGTGCGAAGCCTATGCCTTCAGGTTATGTTAGAATTAAACAATAATAAAGTCCCGGAGAAATCCGGGACTTTTTGTTATAAAATCGCAAGGAATGCAGGGGCTGGGCCCACTGTCACATCAGCGGTTATCTGATTGGTTCGGGTATTGATGATTGAAATCGTCGACTCAAATGTGTTGGTAATAACAAGCTGCTTTCCGCTGTTTGCTAATTCAGCACCATAGGGACCCTGACCTGCGGGGATGCGGGTAAGTTCACTATGGGTGAACGTGTCAAAAAGAGATACCGTATTATCATAACGGTTAGCACAGTACAGCCATCTCCCACAGGGGGTGAAGGCCAGCCCAACAGGACCTTGCTGCGTGGGAATATTCTGCAAAGCTGGTTCTGCTAGCTGCACGTTTATGGGAGTAAGTGTATTTCCGTCCTCATTTGATACCATGGCCAGACGGTTTGTTGGGCTGACGCTCACACACTCGGTTCCCGCTCCTGCCGGCAGTACCTTTACAACAAGATTCACAGACAAGTCGATCACTGCAACCTGAGAAGTGTTGCGCAGCGTCACAAAAGCCAGCGTACCGTTTTGGGTGAAATCCAGCTGAAAACCGATGGAAGGAAGCGGAATTTCGGCTACTTTTTCTAAACTATAAGCATTCAGTACGAAAACAACAGGTTCTCCGTAATGAACGACATACACATAGCGGCCGTCCCGGGTCACTCTGACCCCTGCCGGCTGAAGGCCCATGGGGATGGTTGTAATGGTCTCATTGATGCGAAGATCAATCAATGAAAGGGTGTTATCGAAAAAGTTTGTGACATACGCATAGGGTGCATGCCTGTTAATATCGATATCAAGAGGACCGACCCCTACGGTGATGTCAAAAAGTCTTTTTGCATCGTTCACATCCACTACGGTAACATAATTGCTCGCGTAGATGCAGATATATGCCAGAGCCGGTTTTGGGCATCTGGTAAAAATATTTCTTCTGATCGCTTCGTTGGGCTCAAAACTGCCTGCCGGAAGTGTTGCATTGATCTGTTTCAGATACTCTTTTCGGTTATCAAGCATGAGGCCGCTGGTAACGTTCATGTGAAAAACTCCTTTATTAAAATTACTTTGGGTAATGATCGCCCCTCTGAATTCCATTTTATGTTTAAATTTCGCTATTTGGTACAGTGGACGCCAGGCGTAAGGGGATTATTGACAAAAACAAGAAAAAACCGTATCCTTTAAGACAAGAGAATATGAATAATTTTGATTAGAGGGGTTTTCGAACTCCTTTTTACGTCGATGATAGAATGGATGAACAGGAAACGTCCGTAGGAGGAACAGTGGGTGACGAACTTATACTGAAAAGTGAAATCGGCAAGGGAACTCCTGAATCATAATGAAAGGTTAACGCAGGAGATTGCGATTCAGTTATCAGATATTTATTTCTAGAGAAAGAGATTAAAGGACTACGATAATATATGAAAAAACTGGCCATTGGAATATTGGCACATGTAGATGCCGGAAAAACAACCCTGTCTGAAAGCATCCTGTATCTAAGCGGTAAGCTCGGAAAGCAGGGAAGGGTAGATAATAAGGATGCTTTTTTGGACAACCATGATCTTGAAAGGGCAAGAGGAATCACCATCTTTTCAAAGCAAGCAGTTTTTGAGATCGGTGATCTTCAGGTTACGCTGCTTGATACGCCGGGACATGCGGACTTTTCTGCTGAGATGGAACGAACGCTGCAGGTACTGGATTATGCCATTTTAGTCATCAGCGGGGCAGATGGCGTTCAGAGCCATACAAAAACACTATGGCGGCTTTTGGAATACTATGGAATTCCGGTATTTCTCTTTATCAATAAAATGGATCAGGAACGAGCAGATCGGGAAACGCTGATGGCAGAACTGAAAAAGCAGCTGGATGAAGGCTGTATTGACTTCGATGAACCTGATGGGTTTCATGATCAGCTGGCAATGAGTGACGAGATCATGCTGGAAACCTTTCTTGAGAATGGACATATCGAGACAGCACAGATCCGAACAGCTGTCAGTCATCGGCGAGTCTTTCCGTGCTGCTTTGGCTCTGCGCTGAAAAATGATGGTGTGAGGCAATTGCTTCAGAATATTCAACTTTTAACAGAGACACCTACCTATTCCCCTGAATTCGGAGCGAGGATCTTTAAGATCACCAGGGATGATCAGGGAAACCGCCTTACCCATTTGAAGCTCACAGGAGGAAGCCTAAAGGTTAAGGATCTTCTGAAAGGTGACGGCTGGGAAGAAAAAGTGAATCAGATCCGCATCTATTCGGGACAGAAATACGAAACAGTCAGCGCACTGGAAGCAGGCTCTATTTGTACCGTTACAGGTCTCAGTCAAGCAAAGCCGGGAGAAGGGCTGGGGATAGAAACGGCAACCTCGACACCGTTACTGGAGCCGGTGCTTACCTATCAGATGATTTTGCCGGAGGGCTGCGATCCGAGAGGATTCCTTCCCAAAATACGGCAGCTGGAAGAAGAGGTGCCTGAGCTGCACATCCTTTGGAATGAGCCGCTGCAGGAAATACAAGTCCAGATTATGGGTGAGGTACAAATTGAAATTTTACAAAGCACCATTGAAAGCCGGTTCGGCGTTGCCGTCAGCTTTGGTGAAGGAAGGATTTTGTATCGGGAGACCATCGCCAGTCTTGTTGAGGGTGTCGGCCATTTTGAACCCCTTCGCCATTATGCTGAAGTTCATCTCCTGATGGAACCGGGGGAGCAGGGAAGCGGGCTGCGATTTCAATCTGAGTGCAGTGAGGACTTGCTGGCGAAAAATTGGCAGCGATTGATCCTATCCCATTTGGAGGAGAAGTCCCACAAGGGTGTTTTGACCGGAGCACCAATTACTGATATGAAAATTGCGCTGGTATCAGGAAAAGCGCATAATAAGCATACAGAAGGCGGAGATTTTCGGGAGGCAACCTATCGCGCGGTGCGTCAGGGGCTGATGGAGGCGGAGTCGGTTCTTTTGGAACCCTACTATTCCT
>JAQSXD010000059.1 GCA_029266295.1 Bacillota bacterium
ATTAGAGAAAAGAACCGTCATAGATTACACACATTTCCTATGAAGGGCTTTTATTTAATGTAATTAGAATGCATTTAAATGAAAGGCCTTTTATTTTTTTACTTTAAAAAATAAAAGCTTTCAAAAATTTACGGAGGTGCGGAGTTGTCCAGGCAAATTTACATTACGGAAAATGACAAGAACAAGTTAAAGAAATTAATCGTGAGCGCAGTGCTTGAAGGTCTGCAGTCAGATAAATCGTTCGGGCACTTGAGAGACGAAATTGAAAAAGCGAAGGTTCTTGAAGGGAGAAAGTTTCCCCAAAATGTGATAACAATGAATTCAAAGGCTTTAATCTCAATCAATGGCAATGAAGAAGAGGTTACCTTAGTCTATCCTCAAGATGCGGATCTGATCGAAAATAAGATTTCGATTCTTTCCCCCATAGGAACTGCCATCTTAGGTTATAGCGAGGGTGATACGATCCAATGGTCTGTTCCTTCGGGTATGACAGAAATACATATCAAGGAAGTTCTTTACCAGCCGGAAGCCTCAGGTGATCTTCACCTGTAGGATCACTGCAAAACAGAGCTTGAAGCACTTGCCCTATCGTATCGGGGCAGGTTTCTCAAGCTCTCTTTTCTTTTCTTTTCATATTTTCGTTCATTTCAGCGATTTTTAAGTATTGCTTGAAATGAAATTATACGTTCTTGTGTCTCTGAATTTTTTTCGTTGTGGTTTTGATAAATTCGTCTTTCCGAACAGCAATGTTTCTGATGCGCTTGTATATGGGCAGCTTCTCGTTGATCTCTGCAATGACCCGTTTGATCAGCGATTGAACCTCTTCTTCCCCAAAGCCTTCTCCGAATTCCTCATAAATGACCTCATAATTGGGCCTAACCTGTGCACTGACCAGCGTATCCTCATTGTCATCATCTTCATAACCGTGAACCAGGCTCTCCTGAATGTATTTATTACGATTAATATAGTATTCTACTTCTTCAGGATAGATATTCTTTCCGTTTTTTGTCACGATGACGTTCTTCTTCCTGCCTGTAATATAGAGCCAGCCCGCATCGTCTAAAAATCCAAGATCCCCAGTGTGGAACCAGCCGTCACGAATTACTTCTGCAGTTTTTTCCGGCAGATTGTAATATCCCAGCATAACATTTGGTCCTCTGTAGATGATTTCACCGATTCCGTCCTCGTCCTTGTCAATGATCCTAATCTCGCCGCTAGCGACTGAGGGACCCGACGAACCGGCTTTCTTGTACGTATTGCAAAAATCAGGGGTTCCGGAAACCAGAGGCGCACATTCTGTAAGCCCGTAGCCTTGCAGCATTTTCAGTCCCAGATCGTCATACCCCCGTAAAACATTGGGATCAATTCCTGCGGCCCCGGTAATCAGCAGTCTCAGTTTGCCTCCAAACTTTTCGTGGACGCTCTTAAACAGTTTTTGGCTAGCGTCTATACCCAGAGATTTCATTGTTTTATTGAATTTGATAGCCTTTTTCAGCGTCTTGGCTTTTCCTGTTTTTTCTGCTTGTTTCCAGATTTTATCATAGATCGATTCAAAGATGAGCGGAACACCAATGAGCACAGTAGCTTGCGCTTCCACAAGGTTTTTATTTACATACTTTAGCCCCTCACAGAACGCGGCAGAAGCTCCCCGATATAAAATAAGGGACATTCCCATTGTCGATTCGAAGGTATGATGGATCGGAAGGATGGATAACGTCCGATCCTCCGGTGTGATGAGCGCAATTTTACAGGTATCCATTACGTTTACTGCAATATTGCGATGACAGAGCATAACACCTTTTGCAGCATCCGTCGTTCCCGATGTGAACAGAATTATTTTCATTTCGTCAGGATCAATGTCGCAGTCGATAAAACTCATATCGCCGCTGCGAATCAATTCCTCTCCTGATGCCACCAGATCTTCCCAATTACAAATGCTGCCCTGAACCGGCTCGGAACCAGAGACCTTTAATGGTTCGTTCAGATCGGTTCTGTCTCCATAAACCTTCATCCTGATTTTGTAATCAACCTCGATATCGCTTACGTACTCTTCAAAGCTTTGGGTAAAGAATACTGCTTTGCAGTTTGCAGTCCGCAGAAGATTATGAATTTCTTCTTTCCCCAGTTCTTTGTCTAAAGGAACAACAATTCCTGCTCCGTTGACCACAGCAAAATAGGATGCGATCCATTCATAACAGTTCTCACCGATTACAGCAATTGCGGCATCCTTGAGCCCCATGGAGATCAACTTTGTCCCAAGTGCATCCACGTCATTCTTGACCTGTGCGTAAGTAATCTTCTGATAAGCTCCACCCTTCACCTTCTTTGTCAGAAATGCGGGCCGGTCTTTGTATTGCTGGGCGCTGGAATTCAGCATATCCTTAAGAGTTGTTATTTTGCTGACCTCATGGTACTTTTCTTTCAGTTTGTTTTCCATTTCCTGCTCTGCTCCTCACTAGAATAGTATTACTACATAATAAGGTATGTATTATCATGTTATATATTATATAAGATGATATGCGATATTACTATAATACATGAATTAGAACGACAAGTAAATATAATTTAATCACAGAACCTCTGGCCTTTATGGATACAAAGATAAAGTATTTCCACTCTTTTACCGGGTATGCTATACTATAAGAAAAAAACAGGAGGTCGTTTTATGACTGCACATATTTACGCTGCAAAAAAAGGAGAAATTGCTGAATCCATCCTCTTACCCGGTGATCCGCTGAGAGCTAAATTTATCGCAGAAAATTTTTTGGAAAGTCCCAAATGCTATAACGAGATCCGAGGAATGCTGGGTTATACCGGTACTTATAAAGGCGTTCCGGTTTCTGTTCAGGGATCTGGAATGGGGATGCCATCCATGGGAATTTACAGCTGGGAGCTGATCAATGATTACGGCGTTCAAAATCTGATCCGCATCGGATCCGCCGGTTCCTTCCACGAAAAGGTTAAGATCAGAGATATCGTTTTCGGAGTCAGCGCTTCAACCGATTCCAACTATATTCATACCTTCGGTGTCAATGGCAACTATGCACCCTGCGCCGATTTCGACCTTCTGATGAAAGCTAAGGACGCAGCGGACAAGCAGGGGATCTCCTTCCATGCCGGAAATATTGTATCCTGTGATGTGTTCTACGAACAGCAGGAAGGCTGGTGGCAGAAATGGGCAAAGATGGGTGTTCTCGCTGTAGAAATGGAAGCAGCCGCGCTATACATGAATGCGGCGTATCTGGGAGCCAAGGCGCTCTGCATTATTACCATCAGCGATCACTTTATCACTTCTGAGCAATCCACTTCGGAAGAAAGAGAAAAGTCCTTCACCGATATGATGAAAGTCGCTCTGGAAGCTGCCGTCGCATAGGCAATGATGGGTTCCAAAACCCATAACACTCTTGAAAAGGTAATAAATAAAAGCTGCAGCATTCGATCGTCGATCTATCCTGCAGCTTTTTAAATTATCGCATTATAACTTAAAATCAATCTCATGTTCGCTATCGTCAATCTTATAATGATCCTCTTCGAATAGCGAGAGACAAGCTGATACTACCTCTCTGTTATAGTGTCTGCCCCCATTGACTCTGACCTCATTCAGCGCCTTTTCAAGGCCAAGGGCCGGTCGATAAGGCCGATGTGACATCATGGCTTCCACGACATCTGCAACCATCAAAATCTGTGCCTCCATAGAGATTTCACTCCCCGAAAGCCCTCTTGGATATCCGGTTCCGTCGCATCGTTCATGATGCTGTCGAATGGTCTGGGCAATGTTAATTGGAAGATCGACCTTCATCAGCATTTCATAACCGCTATCGGAATGGGTTTTAACCATTAACAGTTCCAGTTCTGTCAAGGGACCCGGCTTTGATAGAATTTCCGCCGGAATTGCTATTTTCCCAATATCATGAATATAGCCGATCATTCGAATTTCTTCGATGGCTTTTTCATCCAGCATCATCTTTCTTCCGATCTCAGCAGACAGATTTCCAACCCGTCTCTGATGCCCTGCGGTATAAGGATCCCTTGCCTCAACGACAGAAGAAAGAAGCGAGATAATCCCCTGCATAGCAGCCTTCAGCGCATTGGTTTTCTCTTCTACAATGTGCTCCAGCCCCCGCTGATACTTCAGGTTTTGCCGTTCCAGTTCTTCTTTTTCATCGATAAGCCTCTTAACCTTTTCCGCATGGCGGATAGCAGATATGAAGTTTTCCTTTTTGATTGGTTTGGTCAAATAATCATTTGCACCACTTTGAACCGCTTTTACTGCAGTATCCACTGTAGGCTCGCCGGTCATAATGATAATTTGGATGGTCTGAGATTTTTTCCGGATTCGCTCCAGCAGCTCGATTCCAGTGATTCTTGGCATGATAATATCCGTCACGATAATATCATAGTCTTTTTCATCCATCATTTGGAAGGCTTGATTTGCATCGGTGGCCGTATCAATCTCATAACCTTCCGGTCTGAGAAATTCCGACAAAGTAATTCGCATGCTTTTCTCATCATCAACAATTAAAACTTTGAACATAATTCTCCCTCATAAACTCCAGCCGTTATCGACAGGCAAAATAAGTATAAACTTTGTGTAGCAGCCTTCCTTGGTATCAATAGAAATACTGCCGTGGTGATCCTTAACAATACCGAAGCTGATGGAAAGCCCCAGCCCGGTTCCAGTTTCTTTCGGTTTGGTTGAAAAGAACGGCTCAAAAATCTTCTCCCGAATATTTCTGGGAACGCCGTTTCCGTGGTCCTCAACGATGATTTTCATCCATCTGCGCTCCGCTTCAAAAAAGTGAGTACAGGAGAGTCTGATTACTTTATTATCATCATATTCCGGATACTTTTCATTCAGTGCATCCCTGGCATTTGTCATCAGATTCATGAGAACCTGCTGGATTTGCTGGCTCCGGCATTTGATATCCGGCAAATGGTCTTCAAGGTCCACTTCCAGCGTAATTTGATCACGCTTCACAACTGTATTGATGAGAGAAATCGTTTGATTGATAATGTCATATATGCTGGCATAACTATGGGATTGCTTTTCCTGCCTGGAAAACTGAAGCAGGTTTTTCACAATGGTGGCTACGCGATCGGTCTCCTGCAGAATTTCACCAGCATACTGGGTTATGGACTCATTTTCGGTTTCTGAAAGGTCTAAAATCAACTGTGCATAATTCATAATGCCGTTGATGGGATTATTAATTTCATGAGCAACTCCTCCTGCCAGGGTGCCGATGGCTTCCAGCTTCTGTTGCTGCCGCAGCTGAGCCTCCACTTCGTTCTTTGCGTGCTCCAGCCGCTTTCTTTCCGTAATATCTCTGGCGAACACAAGCGCTCCGTCCAAATTTCTATAGTACAGCGGTACCGCTGTGACATCCACATCTACCGCAGTCCCATCGAGCTTTACAAAGACCTCCTCGTTGGGCGGAACCGCTTTCTTTTCCTCATTCAGCCGTTGAATTCTCTCACTGATGATTTCATGGTACTCTGGATGGAACCGTTCCATGACGGAAGTTCCGATCAATTCCACTTCCGATTTCGCACCGAACAGTGACACTGCAAATCGATTCAGAAATGAAAATTTGCCATCTGTCTGGATAAAAATTGCTTCCGGTGCACTTTCAATTAACAGGCGAAATCGTTCCTCACTTTCCTGCAGGGCTTTTGTCGCAGCCGCACTTTCGGATACATCATGGACAATGGAGTAGTTGATTTGCTTTCCATTGATCATCAGTGGACCGCTGTATACTTCTACATCAACTTCCTTACTAGATGCAGTTCTGTGCCGGAAGAAAAAGTGGTTCTGTTTTAACGCAACAGAGTGATTCAGATTCGCTTTTACCTCAGCTTCGCCCAGCGTATTAATCTCACTAATCTTCATTTTCTTGAGCGTTTCAAGAGGCCAGCCATAAAATTCAACTGCAGCGGGATTGGCATCTACGATATAGGCCGTTTCAGGATCAATCAGAAGCATTACTGCATAATTATTGTTGAAGATACTCGCGTATCTTCCCTCGGCTTCATCGATCCTGATCCGTGCTTCCTTTCTGTCCTTTTGATGAAAAAGAACCATACTCAGCAGAACCGTTACAAAGGGATAAAGAACCATGATTGGCAGACTGACCTCCGACAGCACTTCAAGAGGCTGTGGCCAGGGCAATATGAAAACACAAGAAAGCATTCCGATATGAAGAATCACTCCGAAAAGATAAATATGAATCCACTTATATTTCTTTTTGTCCGAAAAATTTAATTGACGCCAAAGGATGCCGATCAGACAGGAAGATATAATGATGGCAGCGCCTGCCAGTACTCCGGCTCCCCCGATATAGATCCGGTAAAGAATCAGTATAAAACCTGCAATTACAGAAGGGATGGCGCCAAAGGTTAAGGCGGTAACGCCAAGGAGGATGGAGCGGGTATCAAAGAGAATGCCGCTTTTCAGATGGAGGGGAACGCTCATGATCGCCAGTCCGATTAGACCGATGAGGAGCCCATTAATTATAGGAACGGACCGTTTCCAACGGTCGTTAAGCAAGTAAGAAAATTCATAAAGTACAATTAAAGCCATAAGAAGCGCAGAATTATTGATCAGACCAACAAATAGATTCGTATTCATCTAGATACCCCCTGGTTTACTGCGACGACAATTTATGAGTTTTACCCTTCCGTGACAAAGTAGGGTATCAACTATTTAACTATAAAATACTCTTTTTTTCGACAAAATGCAAGAATTTTGAACAATATCGTTTTCCTTACATTTTTCCATACATTTCCAGGGGCATGTCCTAATCAGACACTTAATAAAATATTATTCTTCGCCTGTGGGCTCAGTTAATTTATGTACGTGGTACTAGCCTGATGATGCGGTCATCTTCCGGTCTGGGAACACCTCCCCTGCCGTCCCGGTTGCTGGTGGAGATGTAGATAGAACCATCGTCAGCTTGAATCACATCTCTAAGCCGCCCATATTCTCTTTGGAGCCATGGTTCGATTCCTTGAACTGCGGTACCGCCTTCCGATAGCTCTATGGACATCAGCTGCTGTCCGCGAAGGGTTGCAACAAGTAAACGATTCTGCCACGGTCCTTGATCAAGATAAGCAATTCCTGATGGTGCCCAAGTCTCAGTTCCAGTATTTACAAGGGGTTTCTGAACGTCGAGTTCACTGGATTCTTCATGCACAAGGGGCCAACCATAATTGCCGCCTGGAATGATCATATTGATTTCATCCCGGGCTTCTGAGCCGTGATCTGATGCGTACATTACATTATTTGCTGTATCCCACGCCAATCCCTGAGGATTGCGCAGACCAGAGCTGTATACTGGCGAGCCCGGATAAGGATTGTCTGTCGGGATACTGCCGTCAAGCTCAATACGAAGGATTTTACCAGCAGTGCTCGATAAATTCTGCGGCAACGAGGTATTCCCTGCGTCTCCCGTGGAAATATAGAGCTTCCCATCTGGCCCGATCTTGATCCTGCCCCCATTGTGTACAAGGCTACCCGGAATTCTATCGATGAGAACCTGATCGACAAATGCTCTGTTATTCTGCTCAATCAAGCGTACAACACGGTTATAGATTTGATTGTCCTCAGAATAAGAATGCATGACGTAGATAAAATGATTTTCCAGGAAGTCAGGATCCAGCGCGATGCCCAGCAGTCCACCTTCCCCTTCGCTGATAAAAGGTGGCTGAAACGTCATAATCGGCTCAGGGAAAAGCACTCCATTCTGGATCATCCTCAGCGTCCCCGGCCGTTCTGTAAAATAGATTCTTCCGTCCTGGCTGATGTCCATGGCCCAGGGTACAATCAGATCCTCGGCGATGACTTGCGCTTCAAAGGGAAAGCCACCCGGAGAACCTGATGGCGGACTTACCTCTGCAGCGGAAGGAGTATTTATATAGGGAGATACCATTCTTTTTTCATGCATCTCCACCTTACTCTTGGTTTGAATCCGTCGGAATTCTGGTCCATTACGGAATTCCCGCCTCTTTTTTCCGATTAGAAAAAGAGAATTGATATTGAATTTACCACCGGACATATCCTGCCCTCCATTCCTTATAAATTCAATCTATGCTCCCTTTCCATCATATTATTTAACGCTGTGTTTCATTCCGGTTATACTAATTTCTCACCCCTGCTTTTTCGGTCGCAGCAGAATACCCAAAATTAATCCCACCAGAATGAATGGCAAGATAAATATCATATAATGGGTAAGATATGTAACTCCCATCAGAGTTTTCTGAATCTTATCCATGGCTGTAACCTGTTCTTTATGAAATAGCGTAAAAATCAGTTCCCCCTCCGGCAAGCCATCAACCGTTGCGATATATCTTCTTTCTCCATCCAGAGTAAGAGGCAGAGAACTGTCAATCACAAAAGGCGCCTTCTCTGGCGTGCGGATTTCCAGTTCCAGTTCCCCGAAGGACTTCCAGTGTTTGGCCGGGCTCAGCAAGTATGTATAGCGATACTGGGGCGAGCTTGTCTCACGACGATCCATGGTGCCGCCGGTCAAGTATCCGACGCGTATCGTTCGTTCAGAATCCGCAGGGAAGTCAACAGAATAAAGCAGCGTTATTACCCGCTCTGAATGAGAAGCAGAAAGGGCTTCGTCCAGCAAGCTGTACCCAGCCACAAGTCCATCACTCCAAATTCTGTTGAGATAAAGATTCAGCAGCTGGGTATCATCTATTGCCTCTCTGATTTCCCTCCTATGTTCCCGATGGATTTCATCCATCAGGTATTTCCGGGGGTCCACGCTGATGACTTCCTCCTCTAAATAAAAATCGGCAGGATCAGCTTTTCCACCTTCCTCGGTCAAAACCTCAGTTTCTAGATCGATTGCTTCACCCAAGACGAGCACTTCCACCACCTTCTCTTTATCTTCATAAATCCTTGCCCCAATGGAGGAACCTTCCCCCTCAGTATAACTCGCCATATTAAAATTTTTTCCGACTAATCTTGTGTGTTCCGGGTCAGCATTAAAAAACACTTCAAATCTCAGATTCTCCTCTTTGGCAGCTTTGATCCGATAGCGAACAAGCTGGGCTTCCTGATTCAAATCAAATCCTGGCAGCTCCAGTTCCGCAGTGGAGATATGAAAACCACCGTAACGAAATTGCTCATCAGAATCATATTCGTATTCCGCTGCCTCCATAGCAGGATAAATCTCGTAGGATACCGCGCTGCCGTCAGCCTCAACAATCAGATCTTTTACAGAAAACTCCGACAAGCTGGAAACGAGAGAAAATGCCATCTGCACCTTCTGGTCAGTATTGGAGGAATTCACCATCTTATAAGCTGCGGTAACCGCCGCTGTAGGCGTAAAGCCAAATCGATCGTCCATAGGCCTGTTAAAATCAAAAGTCAATTTTTCTCTTTTTATTTCAATTGGTGACGCTTCATCCACAAGAAGTACTTCCGTATAGGGGTATCCTTCCCAGTAGGTGGGTGCGGAATTGGCAAATGCCGCTGCTGATTGCAGCAATATCAAAGTGATTACCAATATTGTTGTTCTAAATCTCAATTTAAATCTCATCAAATACCTCTTTCTCCCTTAAACCCCAATAACCTAACATCAATTATTTTAATTTTATAGGAATTATTTTACTTTCGCAAGCTAGAAAAAGCCCCTCACCTTTTGGTGAAGGGCTTGATAGACCGATTTATTACTCCCAGCGGAAAAAGCGAACTGAAATTCCAGTACAGATGAGTGCAATGGATAACATGAGGACAATTGGCAGGAACACTTCTCCCGCCGGCAATCCCAGCGACATCGCCTTTAGCAGTTTGATCCCCTGTGTGAGGGGCATGATATCAGCCAGGTTCTGCATCACACGCGGCATTACTTCATAAGGCAGGGTAGCACCGGAAAAGATCAACATCGGAAAATACAGGATGCTTGCGATCAGCCCCGCGGTCTTCGTATTAGGCGCCAGGCCTCCCACCATCAGGCCGATACTGAACATAGAAACTATCACCAGAACGTAAGCAGACAGAAAAAGCGGCCACGATCCCTCCAAACGATATCCAAAGAAAATTGCGGCAGTCCCATAGACCAGCAAAAGCGAACAGATAGAATACAGTGCATAAACTACTGTTTCAACAGCCAAGATTAGCCCCGGCTGAACAGGTGTCACCTTCAGCCTCTTAAGAATTTTCTTGTTACGATAATCAGAAATCACCAGCGGAAGGCCCATGACACCTCCTGCACAGACTGCTATGGTTGAAACAGCGCCAAAGGATTGTGCCAGAAAACTGTAGGAAGCTCCTTCAAACGCAGGTCTGTTTCCAAACACCGCCCCCAAAATGATGGTGACTACAACGGGCATAAGGATTGCAAAGATTACCATATCCATGCCTCGCAATGACAGTTTGCATTCTATTTTCAGAAGTGTCCTAAAGGCTCTCATGATTCTGTTCCTCCTTACCATTTGTTCCCTCTTCATCGGTAAACCATAGATATGCATCTTCCAGATTCTCTGCGGGACTTGCTTCTACCGCCTCTTTAACCGTGCCGGAAAACACTGTTAAACCTTTTTTCAATATCAGGATTTTATCACAGAGTATTTCTACTTCATCCATAAAATGTGATGTAATCAGAATGGTTAGACCATTTTCCTTCATCCGCTCCAGGTATCTCCAAACCTCTCGTCTTGCTTTTGCATCAAGACCTGTAGTAAGCTCGTCCAGGAAAACCACCTCCGGATCTGGAATCAGTGCCAGAACGATAAACAAGCGCTGTCGCTGTCCTCCGGACAGTTCACTGACGCAGCTTTTTTTCTTATCAGATAATCCAAATTGCATCAGAAGGGTTTCATAGTCAGCCGGATTGCGGTACAATGCGGCTGTTACTTCACACAGTTCTCCAACTGAAATCTTTTCCTGATAAGCAGATTCTTGAAATTGAACACCGACCCGTTCAAATAGCTTTCTTCGCTCTTTCACCGGATTCATACCGAGTACTTCAATCGATCCTGCTTCAAACGCCTTTGGTCCAAGCAAACACTCGATGGCAGTCGTTTTTCCCGCGCCATTCGCGCCGAGTAGGCCGAAAATCTGTTCTCGTTCAACGGTGAAGCTGAGTTCAGTTACTACTTTTACCCCATTGTAAGACTTATTCAGATCCTCCGCCTTAATCGTTATACATTTTTCTTTCATATGTCATTCCTCCTTTTCAAAAAGAATAACACCAGCGCGAAGCCTGGTGTTTAAATGGAGGGTTATATTATTATAGCAGACACTTCATTCGATCTAGCTGGCGGATCAGTTCCAATCCATTCTCTTCTGCCCGATCTAAAGAGGTGAGAAGTTCATCACAAACAGAAACAATCTCTTCATCCCTTCTTGGCGTATTGATTTCCTTGTAAACATCAGCCTTTGGATTTGCAGAAAGTGCGGTCAGCATTCTCAGGATCGATGCCAGAGAATAGTTTGCACAACGAAGTGCTTTAATTATTTTGAGCCTTCCCACATCTTCACTCCCATAGACCCGATATCCGTTTCTCTTTCTTTTCACCGTCAAAAGTCCATTCATTTCCCAGTTTCTCAGAGAATCCATGGAAACTTCCAAAAGTTCCGCAGTCTGCTTTCTGTTCCATAACGCGCCTTCTTCCATCTGGCAATCTTCTTTCCCAGGCATAAAGGACAAATTCTGCGTAACAATGTCAATGGCTTCTACCGCGTTTTTCCGCTCTTTTCTGATCTGATTCAGATATGAGTGGGCAAGGGACTCCGCTTTGCAAAGGTCTCTCTGTGCAGATGCTTTTATTATTTCGATCGCTTTTTTTCGAAGTCCATTTTGTAGAACCTCAACCTTTAACGCAATTCTGGCAAGCTTAATTTGTTCGAGGTGAAAGTCGTTAAAAACTCGGTAGCCATTGGCTTTTCTTTCTGCCTCAGGAATCAATTGGAGTGCCTCATAGAGCCGCACTGTATTGGGATGAATTCCTGTCAGTCTGGCTATTTCCGAAGTTTTATAGTTGTTCACAGTAATGTTCACCTCCCATAGAAATTCTTCTTTTATCATATCACAGTTTAGCATCGAGTAAAAGTCTGGTGTTATAATGGAGGGTTTATTTGTTATAAAATGGTGGTTTTGTTTCTTAATAAGTAAAAAAGTGAACCTTTGTTGACAGAGCTATAATAGGAGACGTGATTTTTAATTTGTGGTATAATAAATACAACAATATGAAACAAAATCAGAGATTTTGTCCGGGATGTATTTATTGTATCAGTGTGAGGCAAACCGGAGCTGCGGTTTGCACGGATGATATAATGAACGCAATAAAAATGCAATAAAAGGTAGTAAAACCAGAGGGGTTTTACCGCAGGAGGCATTCCAAGCAAGATTACAAATGAAGCAGGAGGCAATTATTCATGGAAACAAGACCATATATGTCATGGGACCTAATCCGCGATTTTATCGCATCAGCCTTTGAAAAGATCGGTGTTCCCCGGGATGAAGCGGAGATATGTGCCGATGTACTG
>JAQSXD010000468.1 GCA_029266295.1 Bacillota bacterium
TTATCTTTAAAGAAACCGCCACAATAGGAATCCGTATGCGGGAAACGGAACGGATTATTCTCGATAGAAAGATCCGCACCGTAAAGACGGAACTGGGAGAGGTGCGCGTGAAATTGGTTAGCGTCTCCGGGCTGGAGCGAGTCCAGCCGGAATATGAAGATTGCGCAAAAATTGCTGAAGAAAAAAATCTTTCGTTGAATGAAGTTTATGAAATTGTAAAAATGAAGTTTATGAAATAATAAGAGGTGTCACTATGGAAAATAATCTGGCTAAAACGTACAATCCCAAAGATTTTGAGGATAGAATCTATGAGACCTGGGAAAAAAGCGGTGCATTTAAAGCAGAAAGGGATCCCAAGAAAAAGCCTTTCACCATCGTTATGCCCCCGCCGAATATTACCGGACAGCTGCATATGGGTCATGCCCTGGATCAGACACTGCAGGACGTTCTGACCCGCTGGAAGAGAATGCAGGGCTTCAGTGCGCTTTGGCTTCCCGGAACAGACCATGCCAGCATCGCCACCGAAGTCAAGGTTGCTGACAAGATCAGAACAGAAGAGGGAATCACCAAGGAAGAACTGGGGAGAGAGGAATTCCTGAAGAGAGCCTGGGAGTGGAAAGCGGTTTATGGAGGCAAGATTACCGAGCAGGTCAGAAAGCTTGGAAATTCCTGCGATTGGGAGCGGGAACGCTTTACCATGGATGAGGGATGTAACAAGGCGGTCATCGATACGTTTATTAAGCTCTATAATAAAGGTTTGATCTATAGAGGAAACCGTCTGATCAACTGGTGCCCCAGCTGCGGAACCTCACTATCTGACGCAGAGGTAGAGCACGAAGATAAAACAGGAAAGTACTATTATTTCAGATATCCGGGCGCAGACGGAGGCGAAGGGATCACCGTTGCCACCTCCAGACCAGAAACCATGTTCGGCGATGTTGCTATCGCTGTTCATCCCGAAGACGAACGGTACAAAGATCTAGTGGGAAAGAATGTCATCATTCCTTTGATAGGGACCGAAATTCCTGTCATTGCAGATTCCTATCCTGATCCGGAAAAGGGAACCGGTGCTGTAAAAATTACGCCGGCACATGACCCCAACGACTTTGAAGTAGGAGAGCGGCACAATCTTGCAAGCCCATCCTGCATCAACGCTGACGCATCAATGAATAAGCTTGCAGGCAAATATGAGGGAATGAATCGTTTTGACTGCAGAAAGGCCTGGGTCAAGGATCTGGAAGAAGCCGGTTATCTGGTTAAGGTTGAGGATAAGGTAATCCCCATCGGCGGCTGTTATCGTTGTGATACTGTAATCGAACCCATGCTGTCAGATCAGTGGTTCGTTAAAATGCACGAGCTGGCACAGCCTGCCATCGAAGCGGCAAAAACAAAGGATCTGATCCATGTGCCGGAGCGTTTTGAGAAGACTTATCTGCATTGGCTTGAAAATATCAGAGATTGGTGTATTTCCAGACAGCTTTGGTGGGGACATAGAATTCCTGCCTTCTATTGTGAGGAATGCGGGGAAATGATGGTATCTGCGCAGGCCCCTGACACCTGTGGCAAATGCGGAAGCACAAACCTCAAACAGGATGAGGATGTACTGGATACCTGGTTTAGCTCTGCCCTTTGGCCTTTCTCAACCCTGGGATGGCCAGAACAAACGGAAGATCTAAAGTATTTCTTCCCAACAGACGTACTGGTAACGGGTTATGATATCATCTTTTTCTGGGTTGTCAGAATGGTGTTTTCCAGTCTGGAACTAATGGGAGAAGTGCCCTTTAAATATGTCTATGTTCACGGTCTTGTTCGTGATGCGGAAGGCCGTAAGATGAGTAAATCTCTCGGAAATGGAATTGATCCGCTGGAAATCATTGATCTGTACGGAGCCGACGCACTGCGGTTTATGCTGATGACGGGGATTACTGCGGGCAACGACATGAGATTTAAGACCGATAAGCTGGAATCCAGCAGAAATTTTGCCAACAAGCTTTGGAATGCATCACGATTTGTCATCATGAATCTTCAAGATGAAGAAGGTAATTTCAAAGAGGTGGCAGGCGACGCTGCCGGCGTGGAAACGCTTGCTTTGAAGGATGAAGATAAATGGATTCTGTCCAAGGTAAACGAAGCGGTTAAAGAAGCCACCGCCAATATGGATAAGTTTGAACTTTCCCTGGCAGCCCAGAAGGCATACGAGCTGATCTGGAATGAATACTGCGACTGGTACATTGAACTGGTCAAGGGTAGATTATACGGCGATGATGAAGAGGACAAGAAGGTTGCAAGGTATGTGCTTGTGAGAGCGCTGAAAGATATGCTCAAGCTGCTGCATCCTTTTATGCCTTTTATTACAGAAGAAATTTGGAGCTTCCTGCCAAAGACACGTTCTGCCAATGCAGGTTCTGCAGAGCCTGTTGCAGACTTCCTCATCAAGGAAAGCTGGCCGATTTATGACAGCGCACTGACCTTTGAGGCGGAAGTGAAGAAGCTGGAGCTTACTATGGAAGCGATCCGCAGCATCAGAAATATTCGTGCGGAAGCAGAGGCTGCACCATCCAGAAAGCTGCGCGCTGTGATTCTCTCCTCCGGAAGAGAGTTGGAAGATATCAAGGACGGCGAACGCTATATCAAGAGCCTCGCTAATATTACTGAAATTCACTTCACTACTGAGACTGGATTATAAAGCAGAATACGAGCGTCTCCAGAAGGAAACAGCAAGGCTTACCGGAGAAGTAGCCAGAATCAGCGGAAAACTTGCGAACGAAGGCTTTGTTAGCAAAGCTCCTGCAAAGGTGATTGAAGACGAGAGAGAGAAGCTTCAGAAATATGAAGATATGCTCGTTAAGGTCACAGAACGTCTTCAGCTGGTGGAAAAAAAGCTGTGAATCATATGTTCAAAAAGGATAGAAGAATGACCTATCAAGAGACGCTGGATAAGATCCACAGCTTCCAAAAATTCGGAAATCGACTCGGTTTGGAGCGAATGACCAAGCTGATGGAACTGCTCGGCAATCCACAAGAGCGCATGAATATCATTCATGTGGCAGGAACAAACGGAAAAGGATCTGTCTGCAGATACCTTTATTCTGTGCTTCAAGAAAACGGCTATAGAACGGGTCTTTACACGTCACCATTTCTGGAGCGCTTTACGGAAAGAATTGAATTTGACGGTTCGGAAATCTCGGAGGAAGATTTAATCAGCTATACAAAGCTGGTTCTGGAAAAAGTAGATCAAATGCTTGAGGAAGGGATGGAATCCCCTACGGAATTCGAACTGATTACTGCAATTGCATTCCTCTATTTCGCTGAACAGGACATGGATTACCTTGTTCTTGAGGTCGGCCTTGGAGGCATTGGCGATTCAACAAATATGATGAGTAAACCTGCTGCATCGGTGATTACCTCCATATCCTTTGATCACACAGAATATTTGGGAGATACGCTGGAGAAGATTGCAGTCCAGAAGGCAGGTATTATCAAACTTGGCGTTCCGGTGATCCTTCTCGTGGAAGATGAGGGCGCTAGGGGTGCAATCGTGGGAATTGCAGAGGAAAAGGGAGCACCGGTATACAATGCAGCGAATGCGGTGTATCAGATCAGAGAAAGAAAGAGCTCCGGCTATACCTTTGATACCGTCATTCGCGGTACTTCCTATGAAGGACTGACCATCTCCATGCTGGGGCGGCATCAGATTAGGAATGCGATCTGTGCCCTTACCGTTCTTGAAGTACTAAAAAACGAAAAACGAATTCATCTGGACAAGGAGAAAACCTATCTAGGTTTTCTGAAGGCAAAACAGACCGGCCGCTTTGAGATTATGAGCACCAATCCTTATGTCATTATTGACGGAGCTCATAATGAAGCAGGTGCGGCAGCCTTAGCTCTGGCAGTTAAGGATCACTTCCCAACAGAGAAAATCCTCATGGTTATGGGGATGCTGGCTGACAAAAAAATTGACAAGCTGGGTGAGATTTTTGGGATGATAACGGATGAGTTTATTGCAACGGAACCAGACAGCCCGCGGAAGCTGGCTGCCTCGGTATTGTGTGAAGCGCTTCAGAAAGCAGGAAAACAGTGTATCGCTGTTTCTGACCCTGTGGAAGCTTGCAGATACGCCGCCGGTCTGGATCAATATGATGTTATCCTGTTTGCCGGCTCACTTTATTTAATTGGGAAGGTTAGGGGGATATTAAGCCGTGAAAAAGAACAAAGTTCTTCTGTTTTATAACCCGCATGCGGGAAACGGTTTATTCAAAAACAATCTGGATCTGATTATTGAGAAATTTCAAAAGCGAAAGCTTTATGTTGTGCCGGTCAGAGCCGATCGCAAGGGGATTCTCAATGAAGTTATGAGAGATCTCAATCCGAAGGAATATCGGAAGGTAATCGCTGCTGGAGGAGATGGAACGATCAATGTTTTGATTAATACCATGCTAGAACACAAGATTGATCTGCCCATCGCAATCTTCCCATCGGGGACGGCCAATGATTTTGCATACTATTTTGACTTACCCCATGATATCGACAGCATGGTTAAAATTGCGCTGGAAGAACACTATACCTGTGCCGATATTGGCAAGGTCAACGATCGGTATTTTGTCAACGTTGCAGCTATGGGATTTTTGGTGGATGTGAGCCAGAAGACGGATCCCAATATTAAAAACACGCTGGGCGTCATTTCCTATTATTTAAAGGGTGTAAGCGAAATTCCCAATCTAAAGCCGATTAATGTTAAAATAACCAGCGATGCTTATACTGCAGAAGACAAAATCTACTTTATGCTGGTAATGAACGGAAGATCAGCAGGAGGATTCAAAAGAATTGCTCCCATGGCCGAAGTCAATGACGGCTTGCTTGACGTCATGCTGTTTAAGGAAATGCCGATTCGTGATTTAGCTCCACTTCTGTTCAATGTTATGACTGGCAAGCACACTGAGAATAAAAACGTGATATTTTTTCAGACGAGGAAACTGTACGTAGAATCGGATCAAAATGTTGGGACAGATGTTGATGGAGA